>JAHEQB010000118.1 GCA_019561555.1 Methanothermococcus sp. SCGC AD-155-C09 | reverse complement strand
CATCTCTTTAACATACTATTATTATTGGCAATATTTTAAATATATACTTTACTATTAATAAGTATTGAAGTTATATGTTAGACACACTCCTACTGGGTTCATAATATTTATATAGGTTATTATTTATATTATTTTTGATGGGAAGTAGGTATAATTAACTTTTAAAATTTTTATTAAAAATTTATTTTTATTGCTTATAGTTATTTCATATATTTTTTAATATTCAAATACATAGATATACAAAAAGTATAAAAATAACCTACAACTATCTGCTATGGTTATAACTAAGTTAGTAATATCTAAACACTTAATAAATATCTAAACACGGGGACTTCACTGAAAATATAATCAGGAAGCCTCTGGAGTAAAAAATGAGAAGGAGGTATAATATGGATATTAATAGAGCCATAAGAGTTGCAGTAGATACTGGAAATGTAAAATTAGGTACAAAAGAGACCATAAAATCTGTAAAACATGGAGAAGGTATGTTAGTAATAATGGCGGCAAATTGTACAAAGGATACAATGAATGATATAAAATACTATGCAGAATTATCAAATATACCAATTTATATTCACAAATCAACATCATTGGAGTTAGGAGCCATTTGTGGAAAACCTTTCCCTGTTTCTGCACTACTGGTTATTGAACCTGGAAACTCAAATGTCTTGAATATTATAAACAAAGAAGGACAATAGGTGGTATTTAATGAAAATTAAGATAAATAGGGATGATATGATGAAGATTAGCCTCTTTGAAAAAATAACAGAGGCTGATGTATTGGATTGTATTTCTGACGATGAAAGAATTACTTTTATTGTCAAGGAAGGGGATATGGGTGCAGCAATTGGGAAAGGTGGAGAAAACGTAAAAACTGCCATGGAAAAATTTAATAAAAAAATAGATGTTATAGAATACTCCAATGATATAAAAAAATTTGTAAGAAATATCTTTGAACCTTTGAAGTTGGAGGATGTATGGTTAAAGAAGTTCGATGATAAACTTGTGGTATATGTTAGAGTACATCCAAAACTTAGAAGGGCAATTATTGGTATCAATGGTAAAAACATAGATAGGGCTGTGAATATATTATCTAGACTTTCAGATGCTAAGAATATTAAGGTAATCTCAGAGCCGAGAAGGGAACTAAGAAGAGGATCAGGTGGAAGATATAAGGGAAAACCAAAGAGATTTGACAAAAAACCAATTAAAAAACCTACATCTAAAGACAATACAAAAGTAGAGGATAAAAATAACAAAGATGAAACCTTAAAAGGGGAATCATTGGATAAGCCCTCTGAAAATGAAAAGGATAATAAATAATAAATTAAATATTAAAAAAATATTAAATTAATAAAAATAAAAAAATTTATAAATTTATAACAATTAATATAATAATTCTTAATTTATGTTAAAAATAAAATAATAGCATAATAATAACATAAAAGGTGAGATTAATGTCTGGAAGTAAATCTCCAAGGGGAGAATTCGCAGGAAGAAAATTAGTATTGAAAAGAAAAGAAAGTAGATGGCATCAGTACAAATACATAAACAGGGTTTTAAAGTTAAAGGAAAAATCAGACCCTCTTGAAGGGGCTCCAATGGCAAGGGGTATTGTAATTGAAAAAGTAGGATTGGAGGCAAAACAGCCAAACTCTGCTATTAGAAAGTGTGTTAAGGTGCAGTTAATTAAAAATGGAAGGGTAGTTACAGCCTTTGCCCCAGGAAACCATGCTATAAACTTCATAGATGAGCATGATGAGGTAGTTATTGAGGGTATTGGAGGTCCAAAGGGACAGGCAAAGGGGGATATCCCAGGAGTTAGGTATAAGGTAATTATGGTAGGTAAAAACTCATTAAAGGAACTTGTTAGAGGAAGGCAGGAAAAGGTAAAGAGATAATTATAACCAAGAACATGATTTCTTAAATTCGCATCTATATCTATATAAAAAATAAAGTAAATAAAAAAATAATTTAAAAAAAATTAAAAATAAATAAAAAAATAAAATTAAAATAACCTAAATCCTAAGATATAGGAAAAAAATTAAATATTTAAAGAAAATAAAGAAAAGTAAATAACTAAAAATTAAAAATCCCATATCCTACCTTCCTTCCTTCTACACCCCTAAGCACTGGAAGTGCAGGGAAACCCTTTTAAGTATAGATACTATACCCATAATAAGTTTAAATTATTATGTCCTTGACTATAATTTAAAAAATCATAATCCTAAACAAAACCATTATACTAAAATAAAAATGCCATAATTACAAAGAAATCCCTATAAAAAATAATTATTAAAAAAATAGAATATATTATAATAAAATTTATTTTAAAAAAAATAAATAATGAAAATTAATAAAAAAAGGAATTATAAAATAATAAAAAATTCTATAGGCCATAAAAAACTAATAAAGATATACCCTTGAATTTTTTAAAGTTCTTAGGAAATAGATTAAGGTATATTATGCAAGGGATAATAATCATAAAGTAGTTATAAAAAATAAAAAGGTGATACATTGGAAATTAAATTATTCAATAAATGGGATACTACAGAAGTTGTAGTTAATGACCCAAGTTTGAGAAGTTATATAAACATAGCCCCAATAATTGTGCCCCATAGTGCTGGAAGAAATTCTAAAAAGATGTTTGATAAGGCCAAAATGAATATAGTGGAAAGATTGGTTAATAATTTAATGAGAAAGGAACATAATACAGGTAAAAAGCAAATGGCCCTAAAAACCATTGAAGAGGCATTTGATATTATTGAAAAGAGAACCAAAACAAATCCTATCCAAGTGTTAGTTGATGCCTTAGAAAATGCAGGACCTAGGGAGGAAACCACAAGAATATCCTATGGAGGAATAGCATTTCTACAGTCAGTGGATGTATCCCCATCAAGAAGATTGGATACTGCATTGAGAAATATAGCCCTTGGAGCATTGCAATCTGCCCATAAAAATAAAAAATCCTTTGCTCAGTGCTTAGCCGATGAGATAATCTTTGCCTCAAAGGGAGATGTACAGAGAAGTTATGCTGTAAGAAAAAAAGAGGAAAAGGAAAGAGTTGCACAATCTGCAAGATAAATTATTTATAGTTAAGAACATAATTTTTTAAACCATAATCTAAATATAAAAAATAAATAAAAATAATTAAAAAAATAAAAATAATTAAAAAGATTAAAAATTAAAAATTATAAAAAAAATAAAATTAAAATAACCAAATCCTAATATATAGGAAAAATAAACATTTAAAGAAATAAAAGAAAGTAAATAATTAAAAAGTAGAAGTCCCATTTAACTTACTCCCTTCCCGCTACACCTCTAACCAATGGATGCCCAGAGGAAACCTTGTATATGACTCCACATCCCTAATAAGTTTAAAATATTACGTGCTTGACTATAATTAATTTAAAAAATTTAATATTCATAATTTTTAATTTAATTTTTATTTAATTTTAATAATTATATTAATTATTATTTAAATTATTATAATGTCAAAATGTAATGATTATAATAAATTAAGGTTTTTATAGGAAATTAAAATTATTTATATTATTATTTATGAAATTAAAAATATACTCTACAATAAATATTTCATAAAATATGACATAATATATAAAAATTTAAATAAATATACCTAAACCCTATATAATGTATAATAAAATATATTTTATAAAATATACCTAACTAAATAAATTTAAAATAATTATTAATTTTGAGGAGGAAATTATGGGAAGAAGAGCAAAGATGGTTGAAAAGGTTAAAAGTTTAATGGAAATGCATGATAGAATTAGAAATATTGGAATATGTGCCCACATAGACCATGGTAAGACCACATTATCTGATAACCTATTGGCAGGAGCCGGGATGATCTCCAAGGATCTTGCTGGGGATCAATTGGCATTAGATTTTGATGAGGAGGAGGCTGAAAGAGGTATTACTATTTATGCTGCCAATGTTTCAATGGTGCATGAGTTTGAAGGTAAGGAATATTTAATTAACTTAATTGATACCCCTGGACATGTTGATTTTGGAGGGGACGTTACAAGGGCCATGAGAGCCATAGATGGTGCAGTTGTTGTTGTATGTGCTGTTGAGGGAGTTATGCCTCAGACTGAGACTGTTTTAAGACAGGCCCTTAAAGAAAAGGTAAAACCTGTTCTATTTATTAATAAGGTAGATAGGTTATTAAATGAATTGAAATTAACCCCTGAGGAGTTAATGAACAGATTTACAAAGATCATAAATGATATAAATAAATTAATTCAAAAGATGGCCCCCGAGGAATTTAAAAAGGAATGGATTGTAAATGTTATGGATGGAAGTGTTGCATTTGGTTCAGCATATCATAATTGGGCTATTTCTGTGCCATTTATGAAGAAAACTGGAATATCCTTTAAGGACATTATAGATTATTGTGAAAAGGATAAACAAAAGGAACTTGCTCAAAAGGCTCCCCTTCATGAGGTACTTTTGGATATTGTAATTAAACATCTACCTAATCCAACGGTGGCCCAGAAGTACAGAATTCCTAATATATGGAAGGGAGATTTGGAATCAGAAGTTGGTAAGGCCATGGTTAATTGTGATCCCAATGGTCCCTTGGCTGGAGTAATAACAAAAATTATAATGGATAAGCATGCTGGTGCAATATCTGCATGTAGGTTATTCAGTGGTAGATTAAAGCAGGGAGATGAATTATACTTAGTAGGATTAAAGCAAAAGGTAAGGGCTCAGCAGGTGGCCATATTCATGGGTGCTGAAAGGGTACAGGTTTCAAGTGTTTCAGCAGGAAATATTTGTGCAATAACTGGGTTAAAGGAGGCCAGTGCAGGGGAAACCATATGTACTCCAAATAATATTCTTGAACCTCCATTTGAATCAATTACTCACGTAAGTGAGCCAGTAATTACTGTGGCCATTGAGGCTAAAAATACCAAGGACCTTCCAAAATTAATTGAAGTACTTAGACAGATAGCCAAAGAGGATAATACAGTTAGAGTAGAGATTAATGAAGAAACTGGGGAGCATTTAATCAGTGGTATGGGAGAACTTCACATAGAGGTTATAACCAATACAAAAATAGGAAGGGATGCAGGTATTGAGGTTGAAGTTGGGGAGCCTATTGTGGTATATAGGGAGACAGTAACTGGAAAATCCCCTGAAGTGGAGGGTAAATCCCCTAATAAACACAATAAGTTATACTTTGTAGTTGAGCCATTGGAGGAGGGAGTATTCCAAGCATACAAAGAGGGTAAGATTAAAGATGAAGATTTCAAAAAGAAAACATTACCTGAAGTGGAAAAGGCATTAGTTGAGGCAGGAATGGATAAAGAGGAGGCTAAAAGAGTAATGTCCATATATGGAGGAAACATGCTCCTTAACATGACCAGGGGTATTGTCCAATTGGATGAGGCAAGGGAGTTAATAATAGAGGGATTCAAAGAGGCTGTTAGAAATGGACCATTGGCAGGTGAAAAGTGTCAGGGCATAAAGGTTAAATTAGTGGATGCAGTATTCCACGAAGATGCCATCCACAGGGGTCCATCTCAGTTAATACCTGCTGTGAGATTTGGTATAAGGGATGCCATAACCCAGGCCAAACCTGTACTATTAGAGCCTATTCAAAATGTATATATTAACACCCCTCAGGAGTACATGGGAGATGCAATGAAGGAACTTAGTAATAGAAGAGGTCAGATATTAGATATGGAACAGGAAGGGGATATGACATTGATTAAATCAAAGGCACCTGTTTCAGAAATGTTTGGATTTGCTGGTGCAATTAGGGGTGCTACCCAGGGTAGATGTTTATGGAGTATAGAATTTGCAGGATTTGAGAAGGTACCTAATGAATTGCAATCAAAAATTATTAAGGAGATAAGGGAAAGAAAGGGATTAAAAACAGATTAAATATATTGTGGAATACCACAAATTATATATATCCCTTTATAATATTGAATTATTGCAATTTATATAATAAATTTTTTTATAAGATTAAGGCCCAATATAAAAATAATAAGATAAAAATAATAAAAATCAATTAAAAAAATAAAAAATTAAATATAAAATATAAATAACAAAAACTAAAAAATAATAAATATAGTTAAAAATAGCAATTATATAAAAATAAATTATTTAATTAAATATAAAAAATTAAACCTTATTGGAGGTAAAAGCATGGCAAAAGAAAAACCTGTACTAAATGTTGCATTTATAGGACACGTAGATGCTGGTAAATCTACAACAGTTGGTAGATTATTATTGGACAGTGGTGCTATTGACCCACAGTTATTAGAAAAATTAAAAAGAGAGGCTGCTGAGAAAGGTAAAGCAGGATTTGAGTTTGCGTATGTTATGGATGGTTTGAAGGAGGAAAGAGAAAGAGGGGTTACAATAGATATAGCCCATAAAAAATTCGACAGTAAAAAGTATGATGTAACCATCGTAGATTGCCCAGGACACAGAGACTTTATTAAAAACATGATTACAGGGGCTTCCCAGGCTGATGCTGCAATATTGGTAGTTGATGTAAATGATGCTAAAACAGGATTACAGCCACAAACAAGGGAGCACATATTCTTAATTAGAACCCTTGGTGTAAATCAATTGGCTGTTGCAGTAAATAAGATGGATACTGTTAATTACAGTGAAGAGGAGTACAAGGCAATAAAGGACATGCTTTCCAACCAACTATTAAAAATATTGGGATACAACCCTGATAACATACACTTTGTACCTGTGGCATCCTACCATGGAGATAACGTTGTTAAAAAATCCGACAAAACCCCATGGTATAAGGGACCTACATTAGTTGAGGTTATAGACACCTTTAATCCACCTGAAAAGCCAGTGGACCTTCCATTGAGACTTCCAATTCAGGATGTATATACCATTACTGGTGTAGGTACTGTTCCAGTTGGAAGAGTAGAAACAGGAGTTATGAAGCCAGGAGACAAGGTAGTATTTGAACCAGCAGGAGTTTCAGGAGAGGTTAAATCCATTGAAGCCCACCACGAGCAACTTCCAAAAGCAGAACCTGGAGATAACGTAGGTTTCAACGTAAGAGGAGTAGGTAAAAAAGATATTAAAAGAGGGGATGTTGTAGGACATCCTGATAACCCACCAACAGTGGCTTCTGAATTCACAGCACAAATTGTAGTTTTACAGCACCCATCAGTAATTACAGCAGGATATACTCCAGTATTCCACGCCCACACTGCTCAGGTAGCCTGTACCTTTTTAGAACTTCTTAAAAAAATGAACCCTGCTACAGGGGAGGTTAAGGAAGAAAACCCAGACTTCTTAAAAACAGGAGATGCTGCAATTGTTAAAATTGTACCAACAAAACCAATGGTACTTGAAAATGTAAGGGAAATACCACAACTTGGAAGATTTGCAATCAGAGATATGGGTATGACTGTTGCAGCAGGTATGTGTATTGATGTTAAGGCAAAGAACAAATAAATAATATTTAAAAATATTAAATCTAAACAATTAATTTTTTATTTTTTTAATTTTTAGATTTTTAAAATATAATAATACAATAAATTAAAATTTTTTTTATTAAAAAATTAAATGAGGAGAGATGATTTATGCAGAAGGCCAGAATAAAATTAAGTAGTACAGATCATGAAGAATTGAGTGATGTATGCAATCAAATAAAGGCAATTGCCGAAAAAACAGGAGTGGATATGGCAGGGCCCATCCCCCTACCCACAAAAAAATTAAGGATTACAACAAGAAAATCAACAGATGGAGAGGGTTCATCCACCTTTGATAGATGGACAATGAGAATACACAAAAGATTAATAGATATTGAGGCAGATGAAAGGGCCATGAAACATATTATGAAAATAAGGGTCCCTGAAGAGGTTCAAATTGAAATTGAATTGAGAAACTAATTTTAAAATTTAAATTTTCATAAGCAAGTATATATTATTGTAATAAAAAATTATTACAATAAAAATTATTATTTTTTCCAATCCTTATTCCATAGTGGATAAGGAGAAAATTTTTTTTACTATATTTCGTAGTAAATATAGTGTATTTTTTTATTTTTTTATTTGAGATAATTTATAAAATTAATAAAATTTAAAATTAAAAATTTTTATTAGAATTTGTTTTTTTAGATGTGGAATATTAAGCATAAAAATAGTAAAATAAAAATATTGGGAGATAATTCTCTATTTTATTATATTTTAATATAATCTATTCTTTCTGTTTAATGGCTCCAGATTTGTCTTTTAGTAGTTACTTGATTTATTTTATTCTTGTCTGTTCCAAGGTGGTAATTCGTGGTGATCTTTTCCGTATTTTTCTAAAAGCTTTTTTTTCAAGCTTTCATAATCTTCTATCTCTATCCAACTAACTTCAACTTTACCTAAGTATCCTGATCTTATTAAATAAGTATGTATTCTTTTAGCGGTTTTAGTCTTTTCATTAATCTTTTCTCCTAAAATATATTCATTATATATCTTATCTTCGAGATTTTTTGTATAGCCTATATAGAGAATATCAGATTTGCCAAACAATCTGCCAAACTTCTCATCTAATTTAAGTACATAAACTACAGGTTTATTTTCGGGATTTTTTTCTGAAAGTATTTTTTTATTTATTTTTAATTCAAAGAGATTTATCCATGATTCAAATCCATAAATTCTTAAACTCTTCGAATCCATAACTTACCACCATTTATAAATTTATAGTTATCTAATTTTATACATGGGTTTTATATGGATATAATATTATTAATAACTTTTGTTCCTATTTAGAGATCTGTCCATTTAACATAAACACCACCTCAGTTTATCATAATACGGAAAAAAACTTACAAAAGAGATTCATTTCTAACAGGATTCTCAGCATTAATTGAACAGAAAAAAGATCTTTATCCTTTTCATCAGAGAATAAAACACTATTCAAGGACTCTCCATCCCAAAAGGTTTGATACGTCCTTAAATTTTTATAATTATAGTCAAAAACATAATTTCTTAAACCATATCTATAATATAAAAAAATAATTTAAAAAAATTAAAAATAATAAAAAAATAAAATTAAAATAACCCAAAAGAATAATAAAATTAATCTAAATCTTAAATATAGAGAAAAAAAATAAAATATTTAAAGACATAAGGGGAAAAAGCAAATACTCAAAAAGTAAAAATCCCACACCACCATCCCCTACACTCCTAAGCACTGGAAGTGCAGAGGAAGTCCTTTAAGTATGGGATTATTACACTATAATAAGTTTAAAATATTATGTGCCTGACTATATTTTATTTTTTTAATTATTAATTAATTAGGGCATAAGACTATATAATTAAAATAATAGATAAATAAAAAATTTTAAAATACCTAAAAAGAAGTAAAAACATAAAAAATAAAAATCCCATTATTATTCTCCTTAATACTCCAAAACACTGGGTGAAAGGGTAAATCTCCCTAAGGATGGCACTATGAAAGTTATATTGCCAATAATAACTTAAAATATTTTATTTATTAATGTTTTATTCCCTATACTATTTTATTTAATTATTTATTTTTATAATTATTTTTTATTAAATGCCCCTAATTTTGGAACTAAGAATAACAAAAATTTAAAATCATAAAAGATATTATACTTCACTATACATTAACAATTTAACCTCCTCTAAGAATTTTCCAGTACCAATCCTATGCATAACTGCCCCTAATCTCTCCCTTTGGGGTTTTTGGGCATATTTAGTATATACCTTTAATACCTTATCTATTAAATTAATTATCTCCTCAATATCCATTAACCTTAGGGATATTCCATTTATTATTTCCCTTCCAGATTTTCCTCCAACATATACCATGTATCCTCCTTCCTTTATATCTCTTCCCTCATTGGGGCAGGCCTTAATACACTTTCCACAACCTATACATAAATTATAGTTTGGATAGGATGTTTCCCCCCTAATATCTATGGCCTCAACCTTACAAACATCGGCACATCTTCCACATCCATTGCAATTTTCATTTGTCTCAGGGTATTTAACGCCCACTATTCCAATATCATGAATCTGAGGTCTTACACATTTATTTGGACAGCCACTTATTGCAATTTTAAATTTATAGGGGGCAGGATGCTCTTTGAACCTTTCATCTATAATTACCCCTAACTCATTGGTATCTATTAATCCACTACTACAATTTCCACCACCAGGACATGCAAGGGTAGCCCTTACAAGAGGTCCTTCGGAACCTGTAATAAAGTTCCTTTTTTTAAGTTCTAAGACTAATTCCTCTACGTAAAAGGGATCTATACAATGAATTTCAAATGCTCCTCTATTTGTTATCTTTATTTTACCATTGTATCTTTTAACTATATTAATTATTTCATTGATTTCTTCTGTAGAATACCAACCGCCTGGTTTTGCCCTTATTCTGCCCTTTTACCCACTCCCCCATAATCTGTAATCCAGTAGTAGGATATCTTTTCCCCATTATTCCTTCTCCTTTCTATTTCTCCTTTAAATCTGTCCATTTTTAATTTTCTCATTTTTTCTATAAACTCTATATTTACTCCCTCTTTTAATTCAATGGTATCTTTAATATCCTCTCCCTTTTTGGTTCTTATTATTACTGTGGAGTAGTTTTCTGGACTTCCGGCACATCCTACAGATAAGTCTGCCATCTGAGCATCAAAGTCCCTACAAACATTACATCCCTCACAGTATTCAATATTCTCCAAGGGAATACTATGTTTTTCACTGTTGTAGGTTGTTATTATAAACTTTCCCTTTTTAATATCAAACTTCTCTATATCCTCCATATTTAAATTATTTTTTTCAAGGACTTCCTCTATACTTCTCTGCTCAAATTTCTTATTACAGAACAGTCCAATTAAATATTGAATTCCATTTTTATTAGGTTCTCCATCGTATTTAGCCAAGTATGGAAAATATTGAAGTTTCCTAAGACCAGATATTTGACAGGGAAGACCTACAACTGCAACCCTTTCAATTCCAATCTCTCCAGCCTTCCTCAAGGCATCAAGTGTTGAAATGGCATATTTTGATTTTGCAGATTTTTCAATATCCTCTGGGTTTTGAACTATTAAGGATACTGGTTTCCAGCATTCATCCCCTACAACTATTGCCCCATCTATCTTTTTATTTTCCAAGAGATACTTTAAAAATGTTGAAACTACCCCTCCATCCTGACCCTCAACATCTCCCCTTCCATAGTAGTACTCCTCTTTCTCTTTAAAATCCCCTCTAATTCTTATTTGATAGCCCCCTGAAGAGACCCTTGGACATATATCATAGCACATACCATGTCCCTTTCTCAAGCATTCCTCCTTTAATTTAGGGCTATTTTCAAAAACTACTATGTTGTTTGGACACACTATGGCACAGGTACCACAACTGGCACATAGATTATTATCTACAATCTCATTTAATTTCCATTCATACATTAATTTCACCTTGGAGATAACTAAGATAAGATTGTTTTTCATCTTACTTAAATTTTATTTCACCTTAGTTTATTCCAAGGGGGTAATTCGTGGTGATCTTTTTCGTATTTTTCTTTAAGTTTTTCTCTAAGTATATCTCTAAGATCTTTTATTATATCATCTGGTTCTTCTATATATTCTTCCATTAATGCTACTATTTCTTTCATTAAGTCATTCTCTGGCCCTATCGAAAGTTCTAATTCCATCCAACTAACTTCCACTTTATCCATATAACCTAAATTTTTTAAATATTTGTGTATTCTTCTTATGGTTTTATCAATATCTTTCCCTTCCTCAACACCTTGCCCCATGATATACTTATCATATAGCATATCTCTGAGATTTTTTGCACTATCTATGTAGAGGATGTCAGACTCACCAACGAGCCTACCAAATGTTCTGTCTAATTTAAGTATATAAACTCCTGGCTTTTTGGGAATGTTTATTCCCTTCTTCTCTTTTAATTTGGAGAGTTTTTTCCATGATTTAAATCCCCGGGTTTTTAAATCATTTGAATCCATTGGGTATCACTATTGTAAATCTATTTTAAATTTAACATGGATATATTATTAATAGCCTTTTTGCATTTTTTTTAAGGGCAATAATAGTTCATTTTACATTTTTGAATTTTTTTATATAAATCACTTAAGAAGAATAATAATGATGGGATTTTATTTTTTATGTTTTTAATTTCGTTCTAAGTATTTTAAAATCTTTTAATTTAATTTATTTTATAGTCAGGCACATAATAATTTAAACTTATTAGGGATATGGGATCACATACTTAAAGGATTTCTTCTGCACATCCAGTGCTTAGGAGTGTAGGGGATGGTGGTATGGGATTTCTACTTTTTAAGTATCTATTTTTCTTTATTTTTTTTTAAATGTTTAATTTTTTCCTATATTTTAGGATTTAGGTTATTTTATTATTTTTTTAGATTATTGTAATTTTATATTTTTAATTTTTTTTTAATTATTTTTTTATTTATTTTATTTTTTTATATTATAGATATGGTTTAAGAAATTATGTTCTTAACTATAAATTATTTTACTTATTTTTTTTTAATTATTTTTTTAAAAATTTTTATAATTTTTTATAATAATTTTTTTGAAATTAAGATTTTTTTTTATTTATTAAAAATATTTATATTTATAACCATAATTACAAAATAACCCCATATACTCTCATGATTAAAAAAAATAGTTAAGTTTAAATTAAATTGGATAAACAATCTTAGTTATAATATAAGAACGTCTAAGGTGATCCTTGCCAGTACTTGCAAATTTTCCTTTCCAATAAAATTCAAAGGAGGAGAGTATAATGCAATCAGATATAGGAGAGCAAAAAGGAATAAAATCCGATGGAGATACACCCAGTGGATCTACTCCAGATAAAGAACATCAGGGGTATTCAAAAAGACAGAAGATATCTCTCATTCTTGGATTACTTTTATTTACAATTCTTGTGTTAATTCCCACGCCATATACCTTTGTTGATGCAGCCATTAAGATTGTAGAACTGGATAACCAATTACTCCATGAATCTTCGACACTTGGAATGGTAAGAGATGGAGAAATAACTGACACCTTAGCATTTATGGAATGGTTAAAGGGAAAGAATTTAAAGAGTTATAAGGAGATTATTAATAAGGCCACTCAAATGAAGTATGTTGCAGCCCTTGCCTTACTAATGATAGTATGGTGGATAGGTGAGGCAATACCCCTTCCTGCAACTGCCCTATTACCTTTAATAATCCTCCCTATCCTTGGAGTCAGTGAAATAAAGGAGGTTTCACCAAGTTATGCATCACCAATAATTTTTCTATTTATGGGAGGCTTTATGATAGCCGCAGCAATGATGAAATGGGGACTTCATAGGAGGTTATCCCTCATTATAATCAAAATAATTGGTACAAGTTCTCGAAGAATCATCCTTGGTTTCATGGTAGCCACTGCATTTCTAAGTATGTGGATATCCAACACTGCAACCACAATGATGATGATGCCCATTGCCATTGCTATAATTCTCCATCTATCAAAAATAGGGGTTATATCCAACAACTCCAGATTTAGCATAGCACTGATGCTTGGAATTGCCTATGCAGCAACAATTGGAGGGGTTTCCACCATAATTGGTACGCCACCAAATGCCATAGTGGTAGGTACCCTACCTATCCTCTTTCCTGATGCTCCTCCAATAACCTTTACAGATTGGATTGGTATTGGAGTTCCAATTTCATGGACTTTTCTCCTTATATCATGGTTTGTACTTGTATATCTAACTAACCCACCTGAGATAAAGGAAATACCTGGAGGTAAAGAGATAATTGAGAAGGAGTTGAAGAAGTTAGGGCCATGGAGCAAAGGTGAGAAAATAGTTCTTGTAGTTTTCATACTAACAGCCCTTGCATGGATTAACAGTTCGCCAAAAGCAATAGGAAATATTATAATACCTGGAATAAAGACCTTCCTACCCTTTGTGGATGACAAGGTAATTGCCATGATCTCTGCACTCTCCCTCTTCTTAATCCCTGTGGATTTTCGTAAAGGTGAATTTGCCCTTGATTGGGATGGGGCCAAAAACATACCTTGGGGAATACTATTACTCTTTGGAGGAGGTATAGCCCTTAGTAAAGCATTCATGAAAAGTGGATTGGCCAACTGGATAGGTAATAATCTTATGTTTTTAGAGGGGATGCCTCCTATTATAATACTGTTTATCATAGTCGCCCTGACGATCTTTCTCACAGAGATGACATCAAATATAGCCATAACAACCTTAATGATGCCAATAATGGCCAGTTTTGCCCTTGCAATAGGTGAGGATCCAAGGGTATTTATGATATCCACTGCCATTGCAGCAAGTTTTGCATTTATGCTTCCAGTTGCAACACCACCAAATGCCATAGTCTTTGGCACTGGTTATGTTAAGATGCCACAAATGGTAAGGAACGGCTTTATACTGAATCTAATAAGTACTTTCTTAATTACTCTCTTCTGTTATATTCTTGTACCAGTAGTCTTTGGTATTGAGTGGGGGGTAGTGCCTAACTGGGCAAAGCCTTGACTTTTAATTTTTTTAATGGGAGGGTGTGTCTAACATACCATCTCATATATAAATCCTTGTTAAAATTCTCAGTGCATATATAAGGTTCCATTAAAAACAAAGGATTCTATCTCCAAAGGGTTAGTTATGGCTCCGAAGAACCCCTCACAAATTCCTCTTTTTTTATATTCATTTTTATCGAAGATTTTATCTCTAATTCTTGCTCCATATCCCCTTGCTCTGTTTTTTCCAGGTTTAACCTGTGGTAAATATCCTTTAATACAATAGTGTTTAAAACTTTTTTACTATCGTATGCTCCGTCAGCGTAGAAGTATCCCTTTCCTTCTGGCAGTCTTTTAATACTTTCAGTCTCGTAAGCATTATGGAGGCGGCGATCCGAAAAGGGTTTTAGACTCTTTTTTATATTACTTATTACATGTATTTAATCTCTTCTTTTTTTTCTATTCGTAATGATTGTAGAATCTATAAAACTTTTAGAATATGTTAGTATATGGAGTTTTTTCAGAACCATATTAATTATTTCTTCCATATAAGGAGATAGTTTTTTCTCCCAGAAGTGTAGGACAGAGTGATCAATTCTCAATCCGAGAATTTGATTTACCCTTATCTCTGCAGATCTTAGGGATAGTTTTTCGAATTCTTTTATAATCAATGCCTTTATTATTACCTTTATATTGTGAACCTTCTTTTATTATGCCCATAGATTCAAAAGGTACATTAATCCAGTCAAATACCTCTAAAATTAATTTTATGTCGTAATTTCTAGTATCCCATCTCTTTAACATACTATTATTATTAGCAATATTTTAAATATATATTTTACTATTAATAAGTATTGAAGTTATATGTTAGACACACTCTTTTTATTTTAACACCTTAATTATAATTCAACAATTTATTTTTAATATTTTTTATTTTTTCAATTTCAATACTTACTCTATCCTCATAATCTTTAATTCTATTGTTGTAGGATTCTATTGCCCTTATAACCTCTTCAGGAGCAGGGCCCCCAATAATTTTCCTCATCTTTATGTTTTCCATTGGATCAAGGGCTCTTCTTATGGCCTCTTTTTCCAGGGTTAAATTATATTTTTTCAATATGTCCTTAATTACATCAATCATATTTTTATTTTTTTCAATGGACTCCCTTACAACTTCCCCTACAATTCCATGGGCCCTTCTAAATGGAATATTACATTCCCTTACAAGGGTATCTGCCAATTCTGTTGCAGTGGAATAATTTTTTTCTGACAATTCCTTCATCCTATCCTTATTTACCTTTAATGTTAATAACATCCCCTCTATCATTTCTATTGTATCCAATGAAGTATATACACTATCCCATAAATGAGGAGTTATTTCCTGTAGATCCCTATTGTAGGTATTTGGAAGTGCCTTTAAAATTGTTAGGACAGTTATTAAGTTTCCATTTAATGTGGATAGTTTGGCTCTGGCAATCTCTGCAACATCAGGGTTTTTCTTCTGGGGCATTATGGAGGATGTTGAGGTATAGGTGTTAGATAATTCCAAAACCCTAAATTCATAGGTAGAAAATATTATTAATTCCTCGCATATCTTGGATAAATTAATACCCATTATGGACAGTATGGACATCACTTCCACTATAAAATCCCTTGTGGAAACTCCATCCATGGAGTTCTCAATAAGTTTATCAAATCCAAGTAATTCCATGGTTCTAATTCTATCTATATCAAAGCCAGTTGTTGCCATGGCCCCACATCCAAGGGGCGAAATATTTATTCTTTTATAGGCATCAAGAAGTCTTAAAATATCCCTCTCCAATGCTGAAACATAACTTAAAAGATGATGTCCATAGGTTGTAGGTTGGGCATGCTGTAAATGGGTGTATCCAACAAATAGTGTTTCAACATGATCCTCTGCAATGGATAATATATTTTTTGATAAATTTATTAACCCTTTGAGAATTAAAAGTACCTTATCCCTCAATGCCATCCTAATATCTGTTGCAACCTGATCATTTCTACTTCTGCCTGTATGCATCCTTCCAGCAACATCCTCCCCAATCTTTTTTATAAGTTCATTTTCAATTACCATGTGTATATCATCAAGGGAGGGATCTAAGTCCAGAGTTTCCATACCATTTTTATATATGTTTATAAGTTCCTTTATTATTTTACTTCCATCCTCCTTTGAAATAATATTCCTCTCTATTAACATTGTTGTATGGGCAATACTACATAGTATATCACTTTCAAAGATCTCCCCATCAAAGGTTAGACTTGTGGTGTATTCAATAACCTTACTATTGATGGAATCACCAAGTCGCCCTCTTCTCAATATGTTTTTATCCAAAATATCACCTTAATAATATAATAATTTTTAAAATTCTATAAATATTTTAAATTTCTTAATATAAAAATATTAAAAATAAAAAAATTAAGTAAAAAATAAAAAATATATAAAAAAATTAATAATTATTAAAAACCATTAAAGGATATAAAAAATAATATAATTAATTAAATAAAACCTTAAATTTATTTTTTAAGAATTTTAAAACATTTTTTAATATATAGGTTTTATTATTTTTAAAATTAATTTTTTTAAATTTTTTATATTCAAAGATGAGACTGAATCTCATATCTTGTTATAATTAACGGTAATGCTTTTCTATTAGTTTAAGGTTTTTTCTACAATTTTATAAAAAAATAAATTTTTTTATTATTAATTTTAATTTTTTATTTTATTACATTGTTTATTTTTTCATTTAATTAAATTTTTTATTATTTTTTTATTATTAATTTAAAAATTATTTATGGTAATGAAAAATATTAATTTAAAGAATCAGTAAATATTATAAAAATTAAAGTATTTAAAAAAATGAAATAAAAAAAATAAAAATAGTATAGTGTAAAAAACAAAATAATTAGAAAATTTAAGATTTTAAAATACCTAAGAGGGATAGATATATGAAAAAATAGAAATCCCATTATTATTCTATTTAGTACTCCCAATATTAATCTTGCCCTATAAGTAAGTTTTTTAAGGATTCTTATGTCTTTTTATATATTTCCATCTTTTTATCTAATTTTTTTAATTTTTTCTTAGATTTGTTATCATTTAATAAATATTTTTTACTTTTATGTTTAATTATTATTTTTTATTATTTATTAGTACCCATTTTTAATTTCATAATTCAATAAACTCCATCCTATCACCACATACAAGTAAATTGCCCTTTAAATCCTCCCTCATCTTAGGATAATCTGATCTATAATGGGCCCCCCTACTTTCTTTTCTCTCCAATGCACATTTTATAATAATCTCTGCCACAGTTAGCATATTTTTGAACTCAAAGTATTTTTGAATTTGAACTATTCCATTTAATTTAATATTCTTTAAATCCTTTTTTAATCTATTTATCTCCAAAAGAGCATTTTTTAGTCCCTTTTCACTTCTGATAATTGAGACATTATCCCACATTATTCTTTTAAAGTCATTTGTTATAGTCAAGAACATAATTTCTAAACCTACAATTTTAATATAAAAAATAAAAATTAAAATTAAAAAAATAAAATAATAAAATTATTAAAAATTTATTAATATATTAACAGAAAAAATAAAGATTATTTAAATAGAGGTAATACTAAAATATTATAGAATGATAGGATGGGATTATTTATTACGAGAATAAAGATATTGAGATGTATGGGTTTATTCTAATACTTAGTTATATCCATTTAGAAAATTTTATATTAATCAAATGGAAAACTAATAGTAAGTAATATTTTATAATTAAAAAAGGTTCAATAAGTTAAGAAGTAAATAAGATTAAAGAGAATAATCCTAAAGTGGTAAGATTCTAAGGTGTCGAATATATGGCCTTTAAAAAAATTGAGGGCAAGACAGCAGAAGAATGGCTCAATGAGGGGGGATACTATCTCTATGATCTTGGAAAGTATAGGGAGGCAATAGAATGCTTTGATAAGGTATTGGAAATAGATCCAAGGAATGTGGATGCATGGTATAACAAAGGACTTGCCCTCTATTATCAGGGAAATTATAGGGAAGCAATAGAATACTTTGATAAAGCATTGGAGATAGATCCAATGTTTGTGGATGCGTGGAACGATAAAGGAAATGCTCTTATGAATCTTGGAAGGTATACAGAGGCAATAATATGCTATGATAGAGCATTAGAAATAGATCCAAATTATGTTCATGCGTGGAACAATAAAGGACTTGCCCCCTATTATCAGGGAAATTATAGGGAAGCAATAGAATACCTTGATAAAGCATTAAAAATAGACCCAAATTATGTAAATGCATGGTATAACAAAGGACTTGCCCTTAGTGATCTGGGGAGGTATAGGGGGGCAATAAGATGCTATAATAAAGCATTAAAAATAGACCCAAATTGTGTAAATGCATGGTATAACAAAGGACTTGCCCTTATGAATCTTGGAAGACATACAGGGGCAATAATATGCTTTATTGAAGCATATAGAAGAAAATTTATGCCTTATATAATAGTTGGATATATATTTATTCAGATAATATTAATCCAATTTTTAGGTTGGGATTGGAAGATAATTGCAATAATTAATTTAATAATTATAATATATCTTGTTGTAAAAACCATTCATTCTTGGGTTAAGAATTGGATTGAGGATAGAAGAAGAAAGAAGGAAGAGTTTGAAAGGGAAAAAAGGAAAATAATCAATGAGTTAAAAAAACTTTGTAGGTGATAACTATGTTAGAGGAAATCAAAAGGGAAACACTTGAATTGAAGACAATAATGAAAGGTGAAGGCTATTATAAAGCATCTAAAGGAGTAATGGAAGATGCCATAAAAGAGATTGAAAGAAATAACTTTAAAAAAGCAATGAATTTACTTAAAAATGCCAAAGATTTGGCTCTGAAAGAAAAAGATATTGTTGAAAAACTTGAAGGGTTAAAAATAAGAATAAAAATTGAAGGAAAGGCAAGAACAATTGTAGACAGTATAATAGATAAAATAAGAAATGGAGATTTAGATAATGCTAAAAATCTTATTCCAGAACTTGAAAAAACAATAAACAGGGAAAATAGTATTCTTAAAAAAATAGGAGAGGTTGATGGATTAATAAATAAAAAACTCCCTGGCTCAAATACCAAGGAGGCTAAGGAGTTAAGGGAGAGGGCCCTAAATGTACTTAAGAAAGGCCAGTTAAATGAAACTGAAGAATTGATAAAAAAGGCTGAACTTGCAGCCAAGCCAACTCCAGATTATCTTCTTCAGAGGGCAAAGAATTTTGCTTTAAATGCCGAGAATAGTTTTAAACAGGAAAAGTTTGAAGAATCTATTAATTTATGGAAAAAATCAATTGAGGAGTATGAGAGGGTAAAGGAGGCTGCAAGGGAGAGGGGAGATGAGGATTTAATTAAGGATGTTAAGATTGTTCAGGAGAAAATAGGGCACAACATAGAGAATGCTGAAGTTGCCATAGATAATAGGGAGATGCTCAAGATTGTTTCCAGGGCAAATGAGTATGTTGATAAGGGAAATAAGTCTTTCTCATCCAAAAACTATGATGAGGCATTAAATAACTATAAAAGAGCAGTAGATCTATTCAATTCTGCACTTGATATTGCTAAAAAAAGGAATTTTGAGAGAGAAAAGATAATGGAAGGTTTAAAGAGTGTTAAGGAGAGTATTGAGCATGTGAAACTTGAGAAGGGAGAAAGTTTGATAGAGGTGGATGTTGAGGATCCTAAATCTGAGAAAAAACTTTACTCAGCCCTTAAATATCTAAGATCTTTGGATGTTGAGGATAAGGAAAGACTTGAAGAACTGATAGTAGAATGCTCCGAGAATATAATTGCTTTAAAGGTAAGAAATGCTGAGAGGATGATGGCTGAGGCTGAAAAACTATTTAATTCTGCTCAATACTATGATGCAAGGGAAAAATATCAAAATGTATGGCAGTATCTAAATGGGGTTGAGGATGAGGCAGTATCTTTGAATGCAACCTCTAAGATATCCTATATTCAGAATCTAAGGGATGCCTGTGATAAAAACATAACTCAGACAAGAAGGGCCCTTGTTGATGTTGGAGAGGTGAAACCTGAGATATATAAGGTTAATGATGTGAAAAGGGGTGTTAAGATTGAAGTTAAGAAGAAAGTTGAAGGGTTTATAAAGGATGAACGTCTTGAGAGTCTCAGAGAGGAATATGAATCCCTTGAATACATAGGTTCTGGTGGTTTTGCTCAGGTTTACAAGGGTAAAAGGAAGGGAGATGGAAGTGTAGTTGCATTGAAGATACCTGAGAATCTCACAAGGGAGACTGAGAGGATCTTCTTTAATGAACTTGAGAATTGGAGAAAACTTAACCATAGGAATATAGTTAGGTTAATAGAGCCAAGGTTAAATCCCTTTCCTCATTTAGTTCTTGAGTATGTTGAAGGGGGTAATCTTCCAGAAAAAAGAATGGGGATTGAGGAGGCATGTAGAATTATAAATGATGTTGCTCGAGGTATTGAATATGCCCACTCTCAGTATGTAATACATGGTGACCTAACACCTAAAAACATCCTACTTAAGAAGATTGGGAGATTTTATGAGGCAAAAATAACAGATTTTGGATTGGCAGTTGCGGCAACGAGATCAAGGAGTATTAAGGGTCTCACTCCACCTTACTCTGCTCCAGAACAACTTAGAGGGAAGGTAGGCGAAAAAACAGATGTTTATCAATTGGGGCTCCTACTTTATATTATGCTTACAGGCTTTAATCCATTTAATGGAAGTAATAGTGCTGAAGTTGAAGATAAGGTGAAAAACTATATACCAGAACCTCCCTCAAAGTATAATAAGAATGCTGAAGGTTTGGATAATATAGTTATGAGATGCCTTTCAAAGGATCCTGAGGAAAGGCCAAGTGTAAGGGAATTCAGAGAAACTGTCTATGAGTTTATGAAGAAGGAATATGGTATAAGTATACACCTAACAAAGGATTATAAAACCTTAGTTGAGAAGTCCTTAGGTTTAGCCTTCTACCATGCAAAGGAAGGTGATTTAATTTCATGCTTAAAAGAACTTAAGTCTGCTGAAAGTAAGATAAGGGATGAGAAACTTAAGTGGGCATGTAGAAATCTGATTGGGCAGATTGAATACATGATAAAGGAGGATATTAAGGGAGAATCTGTAGTTGAAGAGATTGAGAAGTTTTTGAGGTTGGTGGGGTGAGTAGGTTTTTTATTTTATTTTTTATTGGGAAGTGGTAAAAAATAAGATAGTTATCATAAATAAATAAAAAATCATATAAATAAAAAAATGTAATATTGTATGAAAATATAAAAATGGAATAAATATTAGTTAAAATTGGAATATATCTGTAAGGGAAAAGTTAAGATTTTTATTTTAATATCTATTATTTTTAATTTTAAATAAGATTATTCAAATATAAAAATCAAATTCTTATTAATAATTTTAATAAAAAATAAAAATAGTAATTATTAAAAAAATAATTAATTAAAAAAAATAAATTTTAAGATTTTTAAATACTTTTTTTGGATTTATTAATATTTTAAGTTTTTAGGAATATAATTTAATGTTATGTTTTTAATTATAATAGGTTGGAAACTTAGGTTTTAAAGTAATTTAGGTTTGATATTATGAAAAGATTTATAATGTTAAGTTTATTGTTATCTCTAAGTTTATTTAGTATGGCTCATGCTCAGGAGTATGGTTTATTGTGGAAGTATGAGACAGATGATTGGGTTAACTCAGTAGCAATAACAACTGATGGGGAATATATTGTTGCAGGGAGTTGGGATGATAATGTTTATCTCTTCAACAAAGAAGGGAAGTTATTGTGGAAGTATGAGACAGATAGTTATGTTGACTCAGTAGCAATAACTCCAGATGGGGAATATATTGTTGCAGATGGTGGATATAATATTTACCTCTTCAACAAAGAAGGGAAGTTATTGTGGAAGTATAAGACAGATGGTAATGTTGATTCAGTATCAATAACTCCAGATGGGGAATATGTTGTTGCAGGGAGTTGGGATGATAATATTTACCTCTTCAACAAAGAAGGGAAGTTATTGTGGAAGTATAAGACAGATGGTAATGTTGATTCAGTATCAATAACTCCAGATGGGGAATATATTGNTGCTGGGAGTGGATATTGGGGTTCGGATAAGGGTAATGTTTATCTCTTCAACAAAGAAGGGAAGTTATTGTGGAAGTATGAGACAGATGATGATGTTGACTCAGTAGCAATAACTCCAGATGGGGAATATGTTGTTGCAGGGAGTGGATATTATGATAAACATGTTTATCTCTTCAACAAAGAAGGGAAGTTATTGTGGAAGTATAAGACAGGCTGGAGTGTTGACTCAGTATCAATAACTCCAGATGGGGAATATATTGCTGCTGGGAGTTGGGATGATAATGTTTATCTCTTCAACAAAGAAGGGAAGTTATTGTGGAAGTATAAAACAGATGGTAGGGTTAACTCAGTAGCAATAACTCCAGATGGGGAATATGTTGTTGCCGGGAATGAAGGTTATCGTTATTTTCTTCGTAAATATGATTATGGTAATGTTTATCTCTTCAACAAAGAAGGGAAGTTATTGTGGAAGTATGAGACAGATGGTAGTGTTGAATCAGTATCAATAACTCCAGATGGGGAATATGTTGTTGCCGGGAATGAAGGTTATCGTTATTATTTTCTTCGTAAATATGATTATGGTAATGTTTATCTCTTTACTCCATCACAGGCAATATCAAAAATAATAGAAGATACCAAATCAACAATATCCAAGATAAAATCAAAGTATAATGTTAAAGAAGCAGAAACTCTACTCTCCCAGGCTGAAGAGGCATTCAACAGAGAATACTATTCAAAAGCAGGAGAGTTGGCTTCAAAAGCAAAATCCTTAGCCTTAGATATAGATCAGGATGGAATACCAAATGAAGAAGATTCTACACCATATATAAACAATTACTACATCTATGCTTCCGGAATTGCAATCTTCCTAATATTAATATTCTTAGGAATAAGATACTACAACTACAGAAAGAAACTGGAAAGAGAAAAAAGAGAAATAATCAGAGAATTAAAAGAACTCATAGGTGAGGAGGATGAAGAATAACTCCAAAGTAAAATTCTCATTCCTATCAGAAAAGGGAATAAGAGAAAAAAACGAAGATGCTTACCTTGCAGAAAAAATAGGGAAATATTATGCCTTCGCCATAGCAGATGGGATGGGAGGACATACCCATGGAGAAAAAGCAAGTAAGATAGCCATAACAGAGTTAAAGGAAACCCTCAAAAGATTTAATGAAGAACCTGAAGATCTACTTAAAAGGGCATTTGAGAAGGCTAACAGAGAAATCCTTGCCTACAGTGAGATAGTTGGAACAAGTATGGGAACAACACTTGTGGCCTGCCTACTTAATGAGGAGGGAGAGGTTGTTATAGCAAACATTGGAGATAGTAGAGCCCACATCATAAATGATGGAGTATGGCACACAAAGGATCACTCCTATGTTCAGGAACTCCTTGACTCCAACATCATAGATGAAAAAGAGGCTAAAAAACATCCAAGAAAAAACATAATTACAAGGGCTTTAGGTATGGAAGAGAGGGTTAAACCAGATCTCTATAGAAAAAAGTTAAAGGGAACCTTAGTACTTTGCAGTGATGGTCTTCACGACTACGTAGAGGATGAGGACATTGCAAAAATTGTAAAATCCTACAAACCTGAAGAGGCCTGCAGAAATCTTATTAAATTGGCACTTAAAAGTAGCAATGATAATATAACTGTGATAGTTGTGAGTTTGGAATAGGAAAAGTCCTAACACTGGGGGGGATCCCTTACTTTAAAAAATTTATTATTTAAGGGTTAATTTTATTAAATCCTAAGAATTACAAAGATAAGGGTTTATTTAGGAGTATTTTAAGACTTTCAGTGCTAGATGATAAATTTAATTCTCTAATCTTCCTCCCTAAGAGAAAAAAATGGATAATCAACTTTTGCAGGATCTTCAGGAAAAAGGGTTTTTGCAAACTTTGTTATTGAGATAACCTCCCTCCAACTAAGATTGTTCAATGATTTAATTACTCTCAAAGATAAGGCAACCCTTGCAACATTTTTATCTAAGGGTACAAAAAGATCCTTAGGTGAAAAATGGTCAAATATCCTAAGATCTGGATATCCTCTTACCATCCAGCGCATATACATCCAGGATTTCTTCCTTGCATAGTTTTTACCCTTGCCCATACGAGGGATATTATTTCCAATCACTTCAACAAAGTTATAGGGCTTTTGAAACATCCTACTGTAATTAATCAGATCACCTACTGCCTTTTTCATTACAAACATGTTGACACTTGCAAGGATCTCTGGAATCATCTCTTCAAGCTTACCAAGGGGTAGACCGGCAGTGATATTGTCCAATACGTCTTTAAAAATACACATATCAGTTATTTTGAACAAGTCCTCATCAAAGTGTTGATAGAGCCTTACAAGAAGCTCTCTTGCATTCTCTGACCTACCAACAACGTTGCCTTCATCGATAGATGCAACAAGTAAGAGGTAATGTGCCGTCTTCCTTCTCTTCCTGAGGTCATGGGAGTAGGGATATATTGGAATTATTGGGTCTATACTAGGATCAAACTGTAGATCTGGCGTATATGAATTTATCTCAACAAATTTCTTCAAAAACTCTATCAGTTCCCTATCCATTTAGATCTCCTCCAATTTGATATATCGGACTTTAGCAGGGGGTTTCTCCCATAGATGAAGTATGCAAACAACTCTCCAGCCTCTGAGAAATAATCCTTGTAATCTTCCCTATTATTTCATTCCCGGACCCATCTAGTAGGATAACTCGATAAAAGTTAGGTAATTTCCCTCTGAAAGGTTCTGAGTACTCCTCAGAAGTTAGGAAATCACTTTTTTTATCTTATTTATATATAATTAACTCCAAAATCTCTGGTAGCAATTTTCTACATTTATTATTCAGATTAGATAACCTTAGATCGTAGTTACCAATAGGGTCTGTGATACTGAGAAAACCGTAAAAGGTTGAGAGAATTAGAACCTTCCAATTATCATTGGCAACCCTCATCCAAACCTCAATACCCCTCTGTCCCCAGACAGATTCATAAAAACGTCCATTATATCTCAAATATGCAGGGTATTCCTTTGAAGACTCTGGGGCATTAGAATGGCATTTCTGGGAGCACTTCCGAAAATTCTTTATCAATTTCGAAATTCCGTAAAAACTCACTCTCTGATCTTTTTCCAATTTCGAGACTTTATCGTTAAAACTTATTCCCCGATCTTTAATTGTGAAACTTGCCAATATTTCCTATATTTCTTTATCAGATCTTTTGTTCTTTGAACAGGCAGGGATAATGAGAGAGGTTTCTTTATTATCTCTAAGCTCCTCAATGAAGTCTTCTACAGGGATCATATTATCACTTTAAATCTTTAAAAATAAGATATTATTTTAATTAATTTTTTTATTATTTTTTATATTTTCATTGTATATTTTTAATTATAATTTTTTTATTTCTTTTATTTTGTCAATACTTATTTTTAATTTCATAATTCAATAAACTCTATCCTATCACCACATACAAGTAAATTGCCCTTTAACTCCTCCCTCATCTTAGGATAATCTGATCTATAATGGGCCCCCCTACTTTCTTTTCTCTCCAATGCACATTTTATAATAATCTCTGCCACAGTTAGCATATTTTTGAACTCAAAGTATTTCTGTATTTGAATGATCCCATTTAATTTGATATACTTTAAATCCTTTTTTAATCTATTTATCTCCAAAAGAGCATTTTTTAGTCCCTTTTCATTCCTAATTATTGAAACATTATCCCACATTATTCCTTTAAAATTATTTATTAATTTAAATATATTATAGGAATAATTTTTATTATTTTTATTATAATTATTATTTTTATCATCCCTATACATTTTATCCTCAATATCCCCTCTAATATCTCTAATAATTCCATTTGTATATTCCTTAACCTCTCCAATATTAATTTTATTTACCTCTGCAAACTCCATAGCACTTCTACCAGCAATTGCACCAAAAACCTGAGTATCTGCAAGGGCATTTCCCCCTAATCTATTGGCTCCATGAATACCCCCTGTAACCTCTCCACAGGCAAAGAGGCCCTCTATATTACATTGGCATTTTTCATCTATTCTAATGCCCCCCATATAATGATGGGCTGTAGGTGCTACAACCATAGGTTCCCTTCTTATATCTATACCAACATCCAGAAACTGTTTAAATGTTGTTTCCAATCTTTCCTCAATAACATCTCTCTCTAAATGGGACACATCTAAATATACCCCTCCATTTATACCCCTTCCCATTTTAATTTCATTATAAATTGCCCTTGCAACTACATCCCTTGTGGATAACTCCATCCTCTCCCTATCATAGTTTATCATAAATCTCTCTTTATTTTTGTTATAAAGTATGCCCCCCTCTCCCCTTACAGCCTCAGTAACAAGTATTCCAGAGTTAGCCATTCCTGTTGGGTGGAATTGTACCATCTCCATATCTATTAATTCCACCCCCTCATTATAGGCCATTGCAAAGCCATCCCCTACCTTCTGAGTTGGATTTGAGGTTATAGGGTAGATCTGCCCTGCTCCTCCAGTTGCAAGAACTGTGGATGTTGCATATATTGGAAAAATATCTCCATTTATTAAATTTAAAAATAAGGCCCCATAGCATCTATTATTCTTAACTATTAATTTTAGGGCCATTAAATCCTCCAAAATCCTAACATTTCCTAATTTAGTAATATACTCCATTAAACCTGCCATAAGTTCATGCCCTGTTCTATCTCCACTATAGCAGGTTCTATTGAAACTTTGACCTCCAAAGGGCCTTTGGGCAATTGTTCCATCCTGATTTCTATCAAATAGGGCTCCAAATCTCTCTAAGTTTTTTAATTCCTTAGGGGCATTCTTTACAAGTATTTCAACTAATTTAGGGTTATTTATATAGCCTCCTCCCTTTAATGTGTCTTTGTAGTGCTTTTGAAAATTATCCTTAGGATTTATTACTGCATTGTAGCCACCTTCTGCCATTACAGTACATCCACTTTTACCAAAGAGCCCCTTGACAGCCATTATTACATTTTTACCCTTACATTCTATTGCACATCTTGCTGCGGCCCCTCCTCCTCCTATGATTAATATATCTGTAATCATAAAATCACCAATTATTTTATAAAAAATTAAAAATTTTATAAAGGAATGTCCTATAAGTAAAGTTTTTTAAGAACTCTTTATCTTATTGCTTTCTGGTCTTTCCATATTTTTTTGATATTTTATTTATAAATATCATTTTGTCTATTTATTTTTTATTCCTTTCTTCATTTTTATTCTCTTAATAGTTTTTTTAAAAAATAATTTTATATAGTTAAGAACATAATTTCTTAAACTTAATAATCTAAAATATAAAAAAATAAAAATAATAAAAAAAATTAAAAGAAATAAAATTAATAACTTAAATCCTAAAATATAGGGAGAAATTAAACATTTAGAAAAATAAAAGAAAGTAAATACTTAAAAAGTAGAAATCCCATAATCTACCTCCCTTCCCCTACACCCCTAAGCACTGGATGTGCAGGGGAAACTCTTTAAGTATGTGACACCATATCCATAATAAAGTTTAAAGCGTTATGTGTTTTACTATAATTTTAATTTAACTAAAATTTTAATTATTTTTTTAATGTCTTTTCCTTTATTTTTTTATTTTTTTAATTTTTAATTTTTTAAATTAATTTTTTAATTTATTTTTATATGATTATTATTTTAAATACTTTTAATTAATTATTATTTTTAATAAATTTTTAATATTTTGTTAAATTGGCATATAATTTTTTTAATAATTAGTATTACAATAACCACCATGAATAAAATATCCCATCATAAATAATATGTAATATATCCTCATATAGTGCTTTAGTATTAGTCCAAAAAGAGGTGCTAACTTGGAGGAAAACGAAGATAAAGTAGTAATAACCATAACAGAATTAAAAAAAATGATAAGGAACAATGAAACAGATAAAATAGATGAAATAGATATTGTAACAACTGCAACATGTGGAATAATGTCTGGAACCATGGCAGTATTTCATATTCCAATTACAGAACCAGGAGTTTTTAGGAGAGGAGATAAAATATATTTAAATGGTATAGAGGGACATATTGGCCCCTGTCCAAATGAATATCTTGGTACCATAGATGCTGTATTTTATGGCACCACATACATTGGAGAGTATGGGGGAGGTTTTTTATTTAAGGATTTAGTGGCAGGTAAGGATGTGGAAGTCATATTGAAGTGCAATGGAAGGGAATATCATAGGACCATAACCCTTGAGGACCTTCCAAGTGCAAGGATGATAGGAACAAGAATGGCATTTAAAAACTATGTTGCAATTACTAACTTAGGAGATGAGCCTATAAATACCATATTCCATAGAAAAATGTTAAAAAAAGGCCAAGCATCGTTTTCAGGTTGTGGAGAAATTAATCCCCTTCAAAATATGTGCCACAATGAAAGG
This sequence comes from Methanothermococcus sp. SCGC AD-155-C09, assembly GCA_019561555.1. Lineage (GTDB taxonomy): Archaea > AGJL01 > Methanococci > Methanococcales > Methanococcaceae > Methanofervidicoccus. The sequence goes on along the minus strand of JAHEQB010000118.1, from coordinate 4,816 downwards.
GAGTTAATGGGAAAAAGGGTTTTATTAAATGGAGCCGAGGGCATAATCTTAGGTTATGGAACAAGATATTCTCAGGAAAAGCCCAATATAATGGTATCTGCCAATATGCATAATATGGAGGCCTACTATTTAGGAGGTTTTATTACCTCAGGAGGAGTGGAGGTATTCAATACCATAGCAATACCTGTTGAGGTAAATGGGGAAAACAAGGAATATTTAAAAACACTTGATGAGGATATTCCCCTACCCTTGACAAATATTGTTGGGAGAACCGTAATTGATATAGGAAATTATTCCGAGGTATGGAAGGATGCAGATTTAAGGCCAAAAATTAACATATATAGATGTAGAAATTGTGATGCCTGTGCTGTTGAGAGATTATGCCCAACAAAGGCCATAATAAGGATACCTCATCTGGGAAATAGGCCCCTTCCAAATGAGGATTGCTTTGGTTGTGGAGTATGTGTGGATACCTGCCCCTATGGAATATATTCCATGAATAGAAATAGTATATTAAACATACCTATAACCTGTAGGCAATCTGACAGAGAAAGGGCTATAAAGTTATCCCAAGAACTTAAAAAAAGAATAGAAAAGGGAGAGTTTAGGTTATAAGGTATTTATTTTAGTCAAGAACATAATTCCTTAAACCATATTTATAATATAAAAAAATAAAAATAAATAAAAAAATAATTTAAAAAAATAAAAATTAAGAATAATAATTAAAATTAAAAATAAAAAAATAAAAAAATTAAAATAATAAAATAATAAAATAATTCCAATCTTAAGATAAAAGGGAAGTAAAAATAATAAAATATTAATAAAAAAATAATTAAAACAAAAAATCTAAAATTTTAAAAATATCTAAAAAGTAAAAACATAAAAAAGAGTGAAAATTTCGTCAATGTTTTCTCTAATATATTCCTAACACTGAGGATAGGTAGAATTTCTTTAAAAGATAAATTATTAACTTTATCAAACTAATTGGAAAATAAATACCTAAAGATAAAGGAAAAATACTTAATAAGTAGAAATTCTATATTATTACTATTCTCCTCTCTCCTACACTCCTAAACACTGGAAGTGCAAAGGAAACCTTTAAGTATGAAATTATTAAATTTATAAAAAGTCTAAAATATTAGTGTTTTATTATGTTATATAACAAAAATTTTTAAAGTTTTCAATAACTTATAATTTTTTATTATTAGATTTTTAATGATTTTTTTAATATTTTAATGATTTTCTAAATTATTTACAATATTTTTTAATTTAACAAGAACTGGTGTAGGATTATGAAATGCCCGAGCAGTAAAGGTTATTACATCCTCATCCTCTAAAGTCCTTACAAATTCTTGATTAATCTCTTTACCAAATACCAAGGCAAAGGTTTTTGCATCATATACTGCCTTATAGGTTATAATATAATTAACAGCAGGATCATTGTGGGCAAATCCAATTATGCCATCAACATCAAATTTATTTTTTAATCCCTCATCTATATTTTGGAATCCTACGCCCTTAAGGTAATATTTTTCCGGATCAGATGTCTCAATTAATTTTAATGCGGCAGGATTTGCAGAAAGTATTACCTCGTACCCTTTATTTTTTAGCATATTTAATAAGTAAATAAAGGATGGAATTAAAAGGGGAGGTTCAGGACATCCTAAGATAATTAGTATTCTCAAAATACCACCTTACCAAAATTTTAATTTTGAAAGTATATTTTTAATGCCACTACCATTATTGCTCCTTTTATCTTTTTTATCCTTTTCTTTATTCATTTTTTCTTTATGGGATTGCATATATTCCTTCAATGGCACCCTTAGGACATAGGTCCCATAACAGGGCTTTGTATAGGGAAATATAATGTAATCATCATGATAGGCCACAGGTATAGGTGGTTTTCCTATTAACATAACTCCTTCTATAACCTCCTCCCCTGCATTTAGGTCCCTTATGTTTTTATAATTGCTTTTAATATATTGGGCACATTCTTTAAATGATCCCCTGTATAAAATATCATAGTGATAATTATCTATGCATGACATAGTATCATTTATTTTAATTTTTTATCTTAGAATTATATTGATATTGTATTTATTTCGGTCTATATTTTGCTTATCATATATTAAATCCTTGATAAGGGATAGAGTAGAATTATCCAAAGGACTTTGGTTTTGTAAGTATATGGAAATATTGGTTTTACTTGAATCATACTCCATACCCACATATATAATGGGATAATCCACATTTGTTCCATTGTATCCTGAGTTTATTAATGAAACTGCAGTTTTAGCCCCAATTTCTATTTTATCTAAGGTTCTATCCTCTTCATTTATGTTATCTTTTAAGAAATGATATATTGATGCACTTGATAATAATAGAATTACCATTATTAATATAGAAAATTCAAGGGATAATTGGCCCCTATTTGATAGTAATGGCTTCATATTTTCACACCAGTTTATAAAACCTCTAGGATAATTAAAAAATTGTTGTTAAATATATATTAAAAATATATTATTGAAAATTATATATAAATGTATATTATTAAAAAAATTATATGTGATCAATTATTAATATATCTTTATTAGTATATTTAAATAGTTTATTTGTGCCACAATACAATTTAAAAGTTATTTAAAAATTAATTATTTCCACAATAGTCATTTTTTTAATAATGTAATGATCTATTGACTACCTTATGAGACAGTTATATTCCTCCTCTGCATGAATCCTTCCTTAAAATCCAACCCTTACCCTGTGGGCTATAACCTCAGCCTTTTTTATAAGTTCCTCTGGAATATCCTCTATTCCATTTTCTATTCTATATTCTAAATGCTCATTTAACTCTTTAACCTCCTGTTTAACTTCACCCTCTGTGTAATTCAATAGATCTGAGGTATATTTATAGGCCTCTACCATATTGTTAATTTTCATATTTATTAGAAGAAGTTCGCAACAGTAGTAGGCAGATCTCTTGAAATCCTTTCTACTTACACTTAATTTTAAAGATTCTTTATATTTTATTCCAAGGTATTCAGATAAATCCCTCTGCAATTCCTTAACTGACTGGTAACGTTCTGTTTTATCTTTTTCTAAGCATTTCATTATAATTTTTTCAACTTCCTTTGCCTCTGGATTGATCTCTGAAGGTTTAACTGGATCCTTTGTGGCTATAGCCATTCCTACTTCAACTAAATTATTTCCATTAAAGGGAAGTTCTCCAGTGATAAGTTCATAGAATATTACTCCTAATTGCCATATATCTGTTCTTTCATCCTTACTTTCACCTTTTACCTGCTCTGGAGAGGCATAGAGAGGAGTGAAGCCTTTACCTGTTGTTCCTGAAGAGGATTCTGTCATAACCTTACTTAATCCCCAATCACTTATCTTTGGAATGCCATCTTTAAGTAGGATATTGTGAGGCTTTAAATCTCTATGTATGATTTTTTGGGCATGGGCGTATTTTAATCCCTCTGCTATGTTGAATATGATCCATCCTGCTTTCTCCGGATCTAAGGGTTTCCTTAGATCCGCCAATGATTTATCACATAACTCCATTTCAAAGTAGGGAATTGGTAGTATGTTGTAATTATAAACCTTAACTATATTTTTATGATTTAACTTAGTCCAATTCTCTATCTCCTTAAGGAAGGATTTTCCAGTGGATTCATCTAATGAGATGGGTATTTTAACTGCTACCTCTTTTCCGTCTTTATGTTTTCCTTTGAATACCCTTGCAAATCCTCCTTTTCCTATGAATTCTACTTTTATGTATTTCTCTGAGAGTTCAGGAGGGAAGGTTTTTGGAGTTGTTGGTTTTGGAGTGAATTCTGCTGGTGTTATTCCCTTTGGAGTCTCTGGAGTTGGAGTTATTTCTCCGATCCTTTCCTTAACTTCAAGTGTTATTGTTTCTTTGAATTTATACTCTTTATTTAAGTGATCTTTACATATTACTTCAACCTCAAGAGGGACTTTTCCAAAGGCATTGGGCCTGAGATTGAACTCTATTATTTTTTTATCCTTAGGTTCAACTTCAACTTCTGGCAGGTTTCTTGTGGTAATATCATCTGAGAATTTAAATATTATGTTTTTTGCTATAGTTTCTCCCTCATTTATTATTTCCATCTCAACTTTATCCCATCTGTTAAAAGTAAATGAAGTATTTAGAAGTTTGATCTTTAATCTTGGTTTAGCCCTTTTAATTAATTCTTTACACTTGTATATGTGGGATAGAGCGTTCTCGTAGTTTTCCTCTTTAAGTTCTTTTCTTGTATTTTCAAGTAATTTATCTAAGTTATAGATAAATTTTACTTTTGGTTCAATCCCTTTTATTTCTGATATTATCTTATGTTTTTTATTTATCCTATCTTTTAGTATTTCGATGTCTTTTTTTACTTCTTCTAATTTTTTTGAATCTTTTAGTTTTTTCTTTATTGTGTTTATATCTTCTTTAAAATCTTCTAAATTTAAAGAATTTATTTCATTTTCAATTCTTTTTATTTCTGATATTATTTTATGCTTTTTATTTATCTTATCTTTTAGTATTTCGATGTCTCTTTTTACTTCTTCCACTTTTTTTGGATCTTTTAGTTTTTTTCTTATTATGTATGCCTCCTCATCAAAACCTCCCAAATCTAAGGAGTTAAACTCCTTCTCAAATTCCTTTAATATTTCAATCTTCTCTTCGTATTCTTTGATTTTTGCCTCAATCTGTCTTAAATCCTTCATTTTAACATCTCCTCCAACTCACTTACATCATAACCCTCTTTTTTCCATTTTTCTACTTTTGATTTAAATTCTTTCATTTTTC
>JAHEQB010000117.1 GCA_019561555.1 Methanothermococcus sp. SCGC AD-155-C09 | reverse complement strand
TCTATCCTATCTTTTTTTCTATTCCTAATTATTGTAAGATCTATAAAACCTTTAGAATACATCATTTATGGAGTTTTTTAGAACCATATTAATTATTTTTTCCATATAAGGAGATAGTTTTTTCTCCCAGAAGTGTAGGACAGAATGATCAATTCTCACTCTGAGAATTTATTTACTCTTATCTCTGCAGATCTTAAGGATAGCTTTTCGAATTCTTTTATGATCAATGCCTTTATTATTACCTTTATATTGTGAACCTTCTTTTATTATGCCTATGGATTCAAAAGGTACATTAATCCAGGAGAACACCTCTAAAATTAATTTTATGTCGTAATTTCTAGTATCCCATCTCTTTAACATACTATTATTATTGGCAATATTTTAAATATATACTTTACTATTAATAAGTATTGAAGTTATATGTTAGACACACTCCCTCAGTAATAACTAAAATAAAAATAAAAAATATACAATTAATATAAATTTTAATATAAATAATAAAAATAATAAAAAATATAAATATCTAAAAAATTAATAATAAAGGAGATATATTCAAATCCATTCCTACTTTAACTTAATATGAAATTTCATAATGCAATCCTTAGGGAGAATTTACCTCCTTCAGTGTTTAGGAGCATAAGGAGGGCAATGACAGGATTTTCACCCTTTTTTATGTTTTTATCTCTTTTATGTATTTAATTCCTTTTAAGTATTATAGTAAAACACATAACATTTTAAACTTATTATAAATACAATAATCTCATACTTAAAGGATTTCCTCTGCACTTCCAGTGCTTAGGAGTGTAGGAGAGAGGGGAATAGTAATAATGTGGGATTTCTATTTTTTAAGTATTTATTTTTCTTTATTTTTTTAATATTTTATTTTTCTTTTATTTTAAGATTGGGATTGTTTTATTATTTTATTTTTTTATATTAATTATTGTTTTTTTAATTTTTAATTTTTTTAAATATTTTTTTATTTATTTTTATTTTTCTTTTATTTTAAGATTGTAGGTTTAGAAATTATGTTCTTGACTATAATTAGTATTTAGCAATTTTAAAGATTATCTATTTTATTTTAATTATTCTTTTTTTATTTTTATTTTATTAATTTTTTTATTCCTTTCTTCTTCTTTCAAATTCCTCTAATAACTCTTCATATTTTACTCCAGAGTATGCCAATAATACAAAAAGATGATATATTAAATCAGCACTTTCATGTATTAGATCCTCTTTTATATTGTCCTTTGCCGCCAATATTGTCTCTGTGGCTTCCTCCCCTATCTTTTCACATATTTTATTTATGGCCTTTTTTTTACTATCATCAGTGGTCAAATAAACAGTATATGAGTTCTTTGGTTTATTTTTAATTCTATCCTTTATTATATCAAATTCCTCCTTTAGTATGTCCCTTTTATTTTCCATAATAACCCCAAAAATATATTTTTTAATGTTTAATTTCCTTTAATCTTTTTACCATTTTTACAGCAGATTCAACGGCTCTTTTACCATAATCTATTCTAACTTCAGCCTGCAATCTTGTCATACCAGGTCCAGAGATCCCCAAGGCAACAGGTTTATTATACTCCAATGATAGATCTGCTATTTTTCTTGCAGCATTATGTACCACTATCTCATCATGCTTAGTATCTCCCTCAATTACACATCCAATGGTTACCACAGCATCAACATCCTCCCTTTCCAATAGTTTTTTTATTGCAAGGGGCATATCAAAGGTCCCAGGTACTACTATTTTATAGGTTACCTCGGCATCTAAGAATTCTGCATGTTCCTCTGCAAGTTTTTCCATCATATAGGTTATATCTCTACTAAACTCTGAAATTACAAATCCCAGTTTTATTTTATCCATATTTTACACCTATTTTAATTATTTAATTATTCATTTATTAATTATTTTTTATTATTATTTTTATCTATTAATTATAAAATTTTATTTTAAAATTTATTTTTATATTAATATTTTTTTAATTATTTATTTTATTTTTAATTTTTAAATTAATAAAGAATTACCTTCCCAATTCTGCATGGGCCTTGGCTAAATGTCCTGATGCAAGGGCTCCTATAAGTGATAGTTCCCCTGCTAAAACTGTACCTCCAACAATCTCTGCAAATTTAAGGGCCTTACCACTACCACTACAACTAATCATCTCTAAACACTCCCTCTGGGTTTCTACTCCAGTACCTCCTCCAACAGTTCCCAAGGGCACATCTGGAAGAGTGACTGAGAAGTATAGCCCATTATCCTCTGCCTCTGCAACAGTTATACCAATACTTCCCTCAACAATATGGGCCTCATCCTGGCCTGTTGCAAGAAATATGGCTCCTATTATATTTGCATAATGGGCATTGAATCCCATAGAATTGCTCGCCGCCGAACCTATGAAGTTTTTATACATATTTACCTGTTCTATGGCTTTTGAGGTTGTTTTTAAGTATTTTTCTATTTCATCCTCTTTTAAAAAGACTTCGGCAACTATAGTTTTTCCCCTGCCCTCTACAACATTTATTCCACTTGGTTTTTTATCAGTACATAGATTGCCACTTAGTGCCACAGTATGGGCCTTAATGCCTCCATTTTCTTTCTTTGCCACTTCATTTTCAATAAAATCACATGCTCTTTCAGTGGCTATGGTTACCATGTTCATCCCCATAGCATCCCCTGTGGAGTAAGTAAATCTAGGATATATGTATCTACCAACTATAACTATGGGATGAATGGATATTAACTTCCCATGTCTTGTTGTACTCTCTGCAACTTCCTTTATTTTTTGAAAGTTATTTATTATCCAGTTCTTTAATTTTATGGCATCAACTACAGATCCTGTTTTAAATACGGGAGCCCTTGTCATCTTATCATCAATTACCCTTACATTACAACCTCCACATCTATTAATAACACTACAACCCCTATTAACTGAGGCCACTAAGGCCCCCTCTGTTGTGGCCAATGGAATATTGTACTCGCCCTTGGCATATTCTCCATTTATCTTTAAAGGTCCTGCAAAACCTAAGGGTATCTGGATGGCACCAATCATATTCTCTATATTCTTTTTCATTGCCATTTCTTCATTTAGGGTATATTTTCCAATATGATTTAATTTTATCCCAGTTACATATTCAATATACTTTCTTCTTATTTTAACAGCATCCTTTGGATTGAAAAAGTTATCAAGTTGATAGGGTTTAATTTCCCTATTCCTTAGTTTTTTAATGACTTCAGAGATATTGTTATTAGTGTTATTGTTATTATCTTTATTATTATCTTTATTATTCCTCATAATATCACACATTATTCATATTAAATATATTTAAAATATTTATGAGACTCCTGTATTTTACCTTAGCCCTTAGGAAACTATAATGCTCTGTTGGTTAGAGTCTTCCCCCTAAAAATTGTTTAAAAAATAAATTTTTAAACCTTAGTTCCCATCACCTATTAAGGATAGAAATTAAAAGATTATCAAACTAAGAATAATCTTAACAAATAGACCCCTTCTACTTACGGCCTGTATATATCAATCTGAAGTTATCTACATCTGAGAAAAATGTTAATTTTCTTTTTCAATTTAGAGAGGAACCTGTAGTACTCCTGTTCCTATATCCCTCAATAATGTTCTCTCTTTTCACTGTAATGAATGTAACATCCTTTTTCTTCATTTTTTTAGAGAACTCCCTGCTCAATGTATCCTTTATACCTATGATAGTTTCTTCTTTTAACCTTTTAGTAAAATACTTTTTTCCTTGAGAATAGTTAATATGTTTTTTTCCAGTACTTATGTAAGGTAATTTATTATATCTAATCTTAGGAAACAGTTTCTCTTCAATAAAATGAGTATAAGAATGTTTTATAACTCCTTGAAGTGCAGATGCAGGAATTAAAAGTCATAAGGTTATGCAGGGATATTGTCTCCCTATTGACCTTAGAGGGATAGTGTTCATCTATAACTGGTTTTATTAATTCTCTTATTCTTTTATTTCTTTAATATATTTTTCTACTGGATTTATAATATTTATATAGGTTATTATTTATATTATTTTT
>JAHEQB010000116.1 GCA_019561555.1 Methanothermococcus sp. SCGC AD-155-C09 | reverse complement strand
CGTGATTACACGCCTATAATTTAGTATTTGTTGTAAATAAGCATTTTCCTTCTGTCCCCTTAATGAGGAAGGTATTTAGATTTAGATTTAATATAAAAGGAGAGTATTTAGAAATTATTTAGATGGGAATATAAAGAAGACCCTAAAAATTTATATTCTTATTTTTTTTATCTCATTTTATCATTTATTTTTTTATTTAACTATTTTAAATTATTTATTAATTTTTATTATTTTTAATTATCCTATTTTTTATTAAATTCCTTGAATTTAAGGTTTTTATTCTATAAATGCTTTTGTTTATGCCATAAATTTAAAAATACCTGCCTCTTTTTTCCACTTGATCCATATAATCAACTACAGTTTTCCATTCCTTATATATTTTATAGCCCTCCAATATGTTATTCCATACCCTCTCAAAGTCCTTAAAGTGAGTACTTAGAATGGATTTTTTTAGCACTATTAAATCAACGGCCTTATCCTCTAAGGCATTTGAAAATTTGCCTAATCCAAAATCTATAATATAGACCTTATTCCCTTTGAAAATCTTTTCTTTAATTTTCCTATCGCTCTCAATATCTTTATTATCTTCCAAAGATTCTTTAATAGAGTTATTAGATACCATATTTTTTTTACCTTCTTCAAGATTGTTATTGGCATTGTTATCCTCCTCAATAATCTCATTTTCAACTATAAAATTTGATGTTGTAAGATCATTATGCACTATATCCCTTTCATGGAGTTTTCCTATTATTTTACCAATATTATAACAGCAATCTATATTTCCCCTATCTATTTCATACTTTGCAAGGTTTCCAGGGATATAACTCATAGTTAATACTTTATTCTTTTTATCTATATCAAATACATAGGGTGCAAGAATACCATAATCCTTAATTAGGCTTAAAAATCTACCCTCCCTAAGGGTCCTTCTTAATCTAATGGTATTATCAAGTTCAGGTAGCCTATATCTTTTTACCACTCTGTCCTTTACAATACACTGCCAACCTAAATAGGAGGTTTTTTTAATATCTGCTTCAGCACCCTTTCCAATTAAATGTTCAGGAATCCTTCTTTTTCTTTTTTCCCTATTGTGTTTTTTCTCATCAATCCATATTACATCCACCATATCACTTCTATAATTTGGGATGGGCTTAGTTTCCTCTATGGCCATTCTTTTGCCACTGAGGTACATCAATAACCCTAAATGTGCTATCATAACTCCATTATCCCCACAGAGATCCATCTCAGGTACATAAAAATCCACATTTTGCTCCTGACACATGTCCCTTAACATCTCCCTCAATCTGAGATTTGCCGCCACCCCTCCAACAAGCATAACCTCGGCCTTATTTGTGTGGGCTAATGCCCTCTCTGTAATCTCTGTTATCATGGAGAAAGCTATCTCTTGAAGGGAGAAACACACATCCTCCAATCTTTCTCCCATCTCATATTTTTTTATTGCCGAAGTTAATAATCCTGAGAATGTTATATCCATTCCCTTAACACTGTAGGGCATATCCAATAATTTATTTCCCTCTTTGGCAAGTTTTTCTACATAGACCCCCCCAGGATGGGGAAGACCACAGTTTCTTGCAAATTGATCTAAGCAATTTCCTATGGCAATATCCAATGTTTCTCCAAATATCCTATACCTGCCCCCAACATAGGCCAATACCTGGGTATTCCCCCCACTTACATAGAGGGTTAGAGGATCCTGAGCACCTGTTGCCATTTTTCCAATTTCAATATGACCTATACAGTGATTAACCCCCATTATTGGTTTATTCAATGAGAGGGCCAAAGTCCTTGCAGCAGTTGCTGTAACTCTTAAACTTGGGCCTAAGCCAGGTCCCTGGGAGAAGGCTATTAGATCTATCTCCTCCTTGGGAATGTGTTCAAGAGCCTCCTTAATTAACTTAGGAAAGGTCTCTGCGTGATGATCTGCAGCCTCCCGTGGATTTATGCCCTGTACAGGGGGTTTGTATAGTATGGTCTTATTAAATAGTATGTTGCCCTCAGAATCTATAACCCCCACTCCAGTTTTTTCGGCAGTGCCCTCCAATCCTATGGAAATCATAACATCACCAAAATTACTTGTGATTAATAATATTTAATTAATGATCAATAAAATAAAAATACAGTTTATAATAAAAAAATAATGATATAAAAAAATGTAATATATAATCCATACTTAAAATTTAATATAAACTTATCTAAAGGCAATTATTTCCATCCAAATTTTAAAATTTCTTTAATTTATAGGATTTATTCCCTTGCTTGAAAGGTTTATTTCAATATTCATATTAGCATTTATGATAATTACAAATACTTTAAACTTATTTTTTAAAAACTTTAAAAAACTCAAATGATTAAAAAATAAATTTTATATTAATTTTATTATTTTTTTAATTATTTTATTTCTATTATTAAAATTTTAATTTTATTTTTTATATATTTACATATTTAAATTTATTTAAAACCATTAACATTTTTTATTTTATAATTTCTTAATTAATAAATTAAAATAGTTTCCATCCCACAATCTAAAAAATATTCCACTATCTCAAAATTCCTTCGGAATTTTTACGATTTGCTCCCTTTGCTCGTAAATAATCTGATTTTAACAGTTAATAATTTTCTTTATTTTACTATAAAGAAGGTTGTATCTTCTCCCATATAACCCTTTTTATCTCGAATCTAGACCTATCCAAATAACTACCACCTCCTAACAACATTGAAGTAAAACATAAATATCCTACAGAAAGGGCTCCAACAATCCAGAGCCCTACTATCCCTTAATCCTTCTATTTCTCCCTCTCTTTCCTAAGTTAACTGTGATAGTGGAAAAGATCTTTACCCTCTGTTTAAAAGATGAAAATCATGCCTGTAGTTCACACCTAAACATTGTAGAGCACCTCTATACCATGGACCTTTATCTAAAATAACTCTTTAACTTCATATCTCCTCAGAACCTTCTTAAGGAAATGAATAAGCTACTAAGGCATTCCTCGGGGAGAACACTCTAAGATGTAAGATCCTATTCTCCTCAACATCTAAAGCTTTGAAGAGGTAGCATTTCTCTCCGTTATATTTTAAAATACTATCATGTTATATTGTTCATGCTTATTCGAACATGTTCATAACTACTACGATAAAAAATATTTATTATTTTAGCATTCTCCCTGTAGTTCTATTTTATTTATTAATTCCCAATTATCCATATTTATTATATGAATCTCATTATCTGACAGGATGTATAGATAATTGTTAATATATAAGGACCTTAAAACTCTTGTTTTATGTTTATCATCCATTTTTAAGGTTATTTTATTGTTTTCTATTTTGAATACATAGCCATGATTGTTTGCTGGAATTATTAGTATTCTATTATCTTTATCCCATAAAAAGGCATGGGGATTGTATAGTGCAGGGGACCAGTATTCTGGAAGTATATATTTATCAATTTCAAGGGGGTTTGAAACATTTTCTACATCAAATAGGGATACCTTTAATTTTCCATCATCATCCTTTCCAATACCTATTAACTTATTATCTCCTATTGGATGTAAATAGGTTGAATAACCAGGAATCTTTAATTTTCCAAGAATCTCTGGATTAGAGGGATCTGTTAAATTGATCACAAAGAGGGGATCTGTTTCCCTGTAGGTAATCATATATGCTATATTTCCCATAAATCTTGTGGCATATATTCTCTCTCCCTTTGCAATACCTGTAAGTTTTCCAACGATCTCTAAATTATCATCCAATATATATATGTTGTTGGTACTTTTATCCCTATATTCCCAATAGTTCCCTATTGTAGTGGCAACCCTTAAATAATTATTGTATTCATCCATTGAATACCTATTTATTAGTCTTCCAGGAACACTGCCACTTTTAACCTCAAAGGAATCTAAGTCTATACCTACAATCCCTGTTTTTTCTAAATCCTCCCAGTTTTCCTCTATATAATATTCGTAATCTTTGTTTATTGTATTCATTAAATTTAAGGATTCTTCCCTTGGAAGGGTTCTTAAATAATTATTCAATACCCTCATAACTTCCATATATTTTGCCTCATCACTAAAGTAAGGGGAATTTAATATATTTTTAATTAAATTTATTCTATCCTCTGGGAAATATTTATTTAAATTCTCCTTTATAAAGTTCATAAATAATTTATCTCTGTTAGATTGTAGATAGTAGGCAAGGTATATATTGTTCTCTGACATATATACTTCAGTATTATAGGAACCTACGATAGCAAGGGTATTGTTTATATTCCCATCCTCTACCTCAATTGAGGATATAATATAGGTAACATCAAAATTGTGGAACATGTGTCCTGGAATCATTGGTAAATAGTACCTATTATAGTCCATTTTTATACCATTCCATACAATTGGAAAGGGTATATTATTCTCATCATACTTTGATACAACTAAATACAATTTACCATTGTAGAGTCTGGAATCAGTATAACTACCATTTATATCCATTTTCCAATTTATTTTTGGATTTTTAGGGTTGGATATGTCATAGTTTAATATCTTACCATTTGGCCTATCTATAATTGTTAATGTATTGTTGTATAGGTATAAAATACCCCCTTTGGATATATTACTTATAATTTTTGCAGATTCTGGAGGAAGGGCATCTATAATATAGGTTGATCTTTTTGATAGATAATACTTTGAATGTGGCGAATATCTTATCGTTTGATGTTCTGGAGAGTAGTAAATATAATTTCCATCAGTCTTTAAAATATCCCCCTCATCAATACCTTCAACTTGAACATTTGTTTTGGAGTACCTATCTATGGTTATTTCACTATCCATGACATCAGTACTTGATACAACGGCATCCTTCATTACAGTTTCCTCAGTTGGAGATAGAGGGGATTTTACACCAGATCTATAACCTAAGTATGGGCCATAGTAGGCATAGTTATCCTCCAAACTATTTAAAAATTCTTTGAGGGTTTCAGGAGTTGCAGGAACTACCTTAAATTCTTTTATATTGGTGCTACTAGTGGTATTGTCCATATTATTACCATTCCCAGTAGTACTTCCCTGAATAATATTGGTGCTACTAGTGGTATTGTCCATATTGTTGCCATTTCCAATAGTACCTCCCTGAATACATCCACTAGTGGATATTAAAAATATAAGTATAAAAATACCTATTGCTGTTAAATTATTTTTCATAAAAATACCCCTTGATTTTGTATTTAAAGTATTTATTAAAATTTAAATAGAATAATAATTTATTAAAAATAATTAAAAAATCTTAAAATTTTATTTTAAATAGAATATTTTTTAAATAATTTAAATTACTTATAACCATGTACATTAATCTTACAATCTTAAATATAATTAATATGATAAAAAGGATAAAAATTTAATAAAGGATTTTATATTATAGTCAAAGACATAATAATTTAAACATATTATGGATATAGTGTCACATACTTAAAGGGTTTCCCCTGCACATCCAGTGCTTAGGGGCGTAGGGGAAAAATGGATAGTGGCATTAGGATTTCTACTTTTTAAGTATTTAATTTCTCTTATTTCTCTGAATATTTAATTTTTCCCTATATCTTAAGATTTAGGTTATTTTATTATTTTTTTTAATTCTTTAATTTTTTTAATTTTTAATTATTTTAATTTTTTTAATCATTTATTAATTTTTTATAATTTTTAATTATTTTTTGGAATTAGGTTTTTTATTTGTTATAAATGGCTTTTTTATAAATATATATAGTATTATATATTTAACTTTCTTATATATGTGTAACCCTTCATTTTTTAATGTAGTATAATGCTATTAATAATAGGATAATAAATATTTTAATTAAAAAAGTTTAAAATAGTTATCTTTATATATTAGGTGATTAAATGAATAATAATAAAGAGAGTATAGAATATAGAAAACTGGAACATTTACTTGTTTGTAATTATTGTGATGTTGAATATAAAAAAGGAACTCTTTTTAAGGATATTGAATTAATACATCGTGGGGTTTCAGATTGTAATTTATTGGACATTGATACCTCAATAAACCTCTTTGGAAAAAAATTGGATGCTCCCCTTATTGTGGCAGCAATAACAGGGGGACACTCTAAGGCAGAGGAAATAAATAAAAATATAGCAAAGGCTGTAGAGGAACTTAACTTAGGTATGGGAGTAGGCTCTCAAAGGGCAGGTATATTAAATAGTAATTTATGGAGCACCTATTCTGTTGTAAGTGATTACGATATTCCCTTTGTTATGGGCAATCTTGGAGCAGTTAATTTTATAAAGGATGGATGGGACGAGGAGATAATAGATACCTCAGTTAATATGGTAGATGCTGATGCCATGGCAATACATTTTAATCCCCTTCAAGAGGCCATTCAGCCAGAGGGGGATATTGACTTTAAAGGAATAAATATATTAAAGGACATAATGCTAAACTATAAGAAGAAATATAAAAATATTCCATTTATAGCAAAGCAGGTTGGAGAAGGTTTTTCCAAGGAGGATGCCATAACTTTAAAGAATCTTGGCTTTGATGGAATTGATGTAGGGGGAAGTGGGGGCACCTCTTGGGCTGCAGTTGAATACTATAGGATAAAGGATGAGGAATTTAAAAACTTTTCAAAGAAGTTCTTGGAATGGGGCATACCTACGGCAGCATCTGTACTGTTGGTTAAAAGTGTTTTCCCAGGTACAATAATTGCCACAGGAGGTATAAGGTCTGGAATGGATATGGCCAAATCCATTGTTATAGGGGCCCATTGCTGTGGTGTGGCCTTGCCAATATTGAGGGCTGCATTAAAGAGTTATGAAGAGGTGGTAAAGGTTCTTGAAAAAATGATTATGGAATTAAAAACAGTCATGTTTTTAACAGGCTTTGATAATATAGAATCCCTAAAAAAATCCAAATATATTATAAAAAATGAATTAAAGGAATGGATTAAGGAATAAATAAATTTAATTAAATAAATTATAAAAATAAAAATTTAAAATTATTTTTTAAAAAATTATTTTCTATAAACAATTGATATTAAGTAGCAGAATTAATAGTGATTAGGAAGTTATTTATTCCTAAGAAGATAGAAAAGAACTATAAAAATTAATTCCAAAATAATAGAAGGGAAACCCTAATTACAGAAGAACATTGCACCCAGGTAAAGTAAGGCCATGGGATCTACCCTACCCTTTATATAAGAGGCTAAAATTAGTTTTAATAATTATTGTAAAATCTATATCTTAACATTTTTTTTTAAGTTTAGGGATAATTTAAGATAATATATTTAATTATATTAAATAAAATAAAAAAAATATAAAATTAAATTATTGTTATACTTTATTTGATTATTGTTTATATTAATGTTATAAATATAATATTGTTAATTATTATTAAATTTTATTGTTATTTAAATGGTTGTTATTATAATTATTATTAAATATGGTGTTATACTTTATACTACCCTTTAAAACACTTAAAAGCTATTGTTATTATTTATTTTTATATTTTTGATTAATAAGCCAAATAAAAAAGAAAAGGAAGTGATATTTTGCAGATGGAGGTAGTTGCCATTGGCGGATATGAGGAAGTTGGAAGAAACATGACTGCCATTAATGTAGATGGCGAAATAATAATATTTGATATGGGATTAAGACTTGATAGGGTTATGATACATGAGGATACAGATATATCAAAAATGCATAGTTTAAACCTAATTGAGATGGGAGTAATCCCAAATGATACCATTATGAAAAATATAGAGGGAGAGGTTAAGGCCATTGTGGCCTCTCATGGACATCTTGACCATATTGGGGCAATAACTAAACTATCCCATAGATACAATGCCCCAATTATTGGGACACCCTACACCATAGAACTTATAAAAAGGGAAATATTAAGTGAAAAAAAATTTGATGTTAGGAATCCATTAATAACCTTAAATGCAAAGGAAACTATGGACTTAACTCCAAATCTATCCTTAGAATTTGTAAAGATAACCCATAGTATTCCAGATGCTGTTCTCCCAGTTCTTCATACGCCCTATGGATCATTAGTTTATGGAAATGATTTTAAATTTGATAACTTTCCCATTATAGGAGATAAACCAGATTACAGGGCCATAAAAAGAATAGGTAAAAATGGAGTTATCTGCATGATATCAGAGAGTACAAGGGTTGATTTTGAGGGTAAAACCCCTTCAGAAGGAGTAGCAGCAAGTCTTTTAAGGAATGATTTACTTGGCACAGACAATCAATCAAATGGTATAGTTGTTACAACATTTTCCTCCCATATTGCTAGAATAAAATCCATTGCCGATGTGGCTGAAAAAATGGATAGGACACCTATACTAATTGGAAGATCCATGGTAAAGTACTGTGGAATTGCAGAGGATATAGGTCTTGTAAAGTTCCCAGAGAATACAAGAATAGCAGGGGATCCCAGTGCTGTAGATAGGATATTCCGCCAGGTAATGAAGGAAGGTAAGGAAAACTATCTTCTCATTGTTACAGGGCATCAAGGAGAGGAAGGGGCTGTTCTATCCAGGATGGCTACTGATAAAACTCCCTTTAGATTTGAAAACTATGATCAAGTTATATTTTCAGCAGATGTAATACCTAACCCTATGAATGCAGCCCAAAGATATATGTTGGAGGCCCGTTTAAAGTTGCTTGGTGTAAGATTGTTTAAGGGAGCCCATGTTTCTGGACATGCCTCAAAGGAGGATCATAGGGACATGATAAGATGGTTAAATCCTGAGCATTTAATCCCCTCCCATGGAGATTTCAATCTCACTGCAACCTATGCAAAACTTGCAGAGGAGGAAGGTTATAGGTTGGGAGAGGATATTCACATACTTAGGAATGGACAGAGTTTAAAGTTTGAGAGAATTATGTAATGTATTAAAATTTAATAATAATTCTTTAAATAAAAATACTTTCAAACAAAAATAATAATTTTATAAATAAAACTTAAATAAAATAATAATAAATAAAATAATAATTTTGTAAATATAATTAATTTTTTTTATAATTATTTTAATTTATCATTTAAAACACTTATTGGTGGAATTATGGAACTATTTGATAAGGATATACTATTAAAAATTGATAAGGAGTTAAATAAATACTTGGATAAAGAGAATAAGTTATATAGTGCCTCAGAACATCTTTTATTTGCAGGAGGTAAAAGGATAAGGCCCTATTTGGCAATTTTAACTTATCTTTTAAAGAAAGAGGATATTGAGGAAGTATTGCCCCCAGCCATTGCTGTTGAATTAATTCATAATTATACCCTTATACATGATGATATTATGGATAATGATGATATAAGAAGGGGGAAACCAACAGTTCATGTTAAGTATGGTATGCCCCTTGCAATTCTTGCAGGGGATTTACTATATGCAAAGGCCTTTGAGGCCATATCCAATATAAAGGATTCAAAAAAGGCTCATGAGGTTTTAAAAGTATTATCAAGATCCTGTGTAGATGTGTGTATTGGACAGGCCATGGATATGGAATTTGAAAACATAGAGAGTATAGCTTTGGAGGAATACTTCGATATGATTTATAAAAAAACTGGGGCCTTAATAGTATCTCCTGTGGAGATTGGGGCCATAATGGGAGAATGTACTGAGGAGGAAAGAAGGGCACTTTGTGAGTATGCCAAAAGAATAGGCCTTGCCTTTCAGATAAAGGATGATATTTTGGATTTAATAGGTAATAAGGATAAGATAGGAAAGCCCATTGGTAGTGATATACGAGAGGGTAAAAAAACAGTTATTGTAATCCATGCCCTTGAAAATCTTCCAAAGGACAAAAAGGAAAGATTATTGGAAATTATGGGAAATAAAGATACTACAGAGAAGGAAATTAAAGAGGCCATTGGGATATTAAGGGATTCCATAGATTATGCAAGGGAAATTACATTAAAATATATTAAGGAATCTAAGGAATATTTAAAAATATTTGACCCTGAAAAAAGAAGGAGTTTGGAGAAAATAGCAGATTTTATAGGAGAAAGGATATATTAAGGAGTAAGAAATTTACTAGAGGAAGGGATAATACTCCCTCTTAATAGATGGTACCTCTGAAAAACAATCTGAGGTTATTGAATTTAAAATATATCCATCCATATTTTTTAAGTTGGATAATAAACATCCCTTTATGGTTACTTTAATATTTGGAGATAGTATATTCATTTTCTCCACTAAGGTAAGTAGGTCCCTAATTCTTCCAACCCTCTCAATGTTGCATATTTTATTTAACTCTTTTAAATTTTCAGGATGCACTATTAATTGGTGTACCATTATCTCTTTAACATTGGTGTTGTTGTTCAATAATTCTGCCAATTCTATTAATTCATCATCATTAAAATTTGGGATATATATACTTCTAACTATTGTATAGAAGTATTTCGAGGCCAATTTTATATTATTAAGTATTCTTTCAAAGGTTTTAGATTTTGTAAGTATCTCATGGGTTTCAGGTTTTGAGGAACTTAAACTTATCATAATAATATCAAGTCCCAATTCCTTAAATTCCTTTAACATATCTTCGTTTAAATTTACGCCGTTAGTTTGTAAATCACATCTCAAATTAAGGGATTTTGTAAATTCAATTGCCCCTTTAACCCTATCGGGGTATAACAATGGTTCTCCATACTGACTAATTGTTATACACTTATGTTCCTTAGTGTCTTTGTCCTTGGGATCAATGCCATAAATACCCTTTTTTACATTTATTAATTTTGAATAACAAAAAATACAATTATGCTGACAATCTTGACCTAACTCTATGGAGGGATGATGATGGGGATCCCTATTTTTTATATTTAGGCCTTGACAACCTATGCAGTGCTTAGATATACTTAAATTTTTTACTATACTTTCCAATCTATTGCAAATGTCATTTCTAAGAACTATTTTGGTAGTTTTATTATTTATCATCTCTGCCCTCCAATATATGCTTTAAAATATGTCCAGTTTCCTTCTTTATTATCTCCACTGCAGTTTTGCAGGCATTTAATGAACCTGGCAAGGCATAGATTATTTTATTACCATAAATCCCGGCGATAGCCCTGGACAATATTGTTTTATATCCAACCTCTTTATAACTTAGATTGTGGAATACTACCTCAAATCCAGGAAGTTTTTTTTGAAATATCTTTTCCAAAATATCTGGAGTATTGTCCCTAGGGGATAGGCCAGTGCCTCCTGTTATTACAATACAATCCACATCTGTAAATTCTATTAAGTGATCCAACAATCCCTTTAAAATGTCCCTATTGTCAGGTATTAGGGAGTAATACTTTGCATTCAACTGAGATCTTAAAAAATTCCCAGATTCATCTTTAATCTCCTTTCCAGAAATAAGACCATTAAACCTACTATCACTTACAGTTATTACGCCATATGTAATATTTTCAATTTTCCCATGCATTTTATCCCCTATATTATATTTATCTCCTACATTCACATTAATAATAAAATATTGTAATATTGGTACCATATAATGATTACTAATAATTATAAAAAATTTTTAAATAAACTCCTAAATTTTTATTTTATATTTATATTTTATTAATTTATTTTATTTTAATTAATTTTATTATATCTTAAAAATATTATTTATATTACATAAAAAACTAATTCTATTCGGATCTAATAAAAAAATAATTATTAAAAAATTATTAATAAAAATAAAAAAATAAAGAGTAATTATAAGATATTGTAATAAAAAATAAAATAATTTAAAAAATAAAATGTGCAATTAATAGGGATAAAATAAAAATTGATATTAAAATATAAAATAAAATTAAAAATAAAAAGAATTTAAAAATTTTATAATTGAAAAAATAAATGACAATTAAAATAAAAAGATAAAATAAAATCTAAGATTTTAAGGTACTTAAAGAGAGTATCTAACATATAACTTCAATACTTATTAATAGTAAACTATATATTTAAAATATTGCTAATAATAATAGTATGTTAAAGAGATGGGGTACTAGAAATTACGACATAAAATTAATTTTAGAGGTATTTGACTGGATTAATGTACCTTTTGAATCCATAGGCATACCAAAACCAAAGGTTCACAATATTAGGGTAATAATAAAGGCATTGATCATAAAAGAATTCGAAAAGCTATCCTTAAGATCTGCAGAGATAAGGGTAAATCAAATTCTCGGAGTGAGAATTATCACTCTGTCCTACACTTCTGGGAGAAAAAACTATCTCCTTATATGGAAGAAATAATTAATATGGTTCTGAAAAAACTCCATATACTAACATATTCTAAAAGTTTTATAGATTCTACAATC
>JAHEQB010000115.1 GCA_019561555.1 Methanothermococcus sp. SCGC AD-155-C09 | reverse complement strand
TTTATCTTATGTGGACACGTCCTTTATTTACTATAATCCCTTTTTTAATATATCATTAATACTTCCATATATTACATCACTATTACAGAAACTGGGAAGATATTTTGCAGCCTTTCCTGAATTTGTACCTATATTTTTATAGCCCATATCCTCAATTGGAGCAACAACCATACATGTATCACATACTATTTTTCCTCCAGCATTCTCTATAATCTTAGTGTAGCCCATCCTATCTGCTATGGCCTTAATATGTATGGAGGCATATACCCAGAGATCACATTTAAATTTATTGGATTTATTAAGATTATTTTTTAATATAAAATCCACAACTTCCTTTATTTCTTCTAAACTACAATGTGGGCATCCAATAGATATTAAATCAGGTTTTTCCTCTGTTGTATTTAATTTATTATATTCTTCCTTTATATCCTCCTCAGTTATTGTTATTTTTTCAATAATATTTTTATCCCCACCACCAAAATTATTTGTTTCACTTATTTTTATTTTCCCAATCTTAGATTCTGGAGTTAGGCCCTCAACATGGTAAAGTGCCACCCCACCACTGGCA
The DNA here is from genome assembly GCA_019561555.1 of Methanothermococcus sp. SCGC AD-155-C09. Taxonomy (GTDB): domain Archaea; phylum AGJL01; class Methanococci; order Methanococcales; family Methanococcaceae; genus Methanofervidicoccus. Next base: position 1,074 of record JAHEQB010000115.1, on the reverse strand, counting down.
GCAAGGGAGGCTCCAAGGGACTTTAATTTATTGTATTTTCCATGATAAATATAACTATTTTTAAATATAAAATATGGAACTCCATTTTTTACAATTCCCCCTACAATGGATCCCAATGCCCCATAATCAGATAGGTTATTCAATCTCCCTTCAACCTTAACAACATGTGTTGGTACTCTATTCTCATCAAGATGATATCCATATAGGGGCGTCTTTCCAAGTAGTGCAGAGGCTAAAGCAGAAGGGCCCCCCTCCCTATTTGTTTTGGCTCCAATAACTGAGTTTGCATAGGATACTGCCGAAGATTCTGCCCAGGCAATATGATCCCCATACATTGGGATATTTCCTGATAAATAGGGGGTGCAGGTGCATCCTATTTCAATACCCATTTTTTTAAAGTACTCTATTATTTCAAGTTGTTTTTTTACAAAGTCTTTTGGAAAATTAAGTTCATAATAATTACATAGATCCATTCCAGCAGGGTTAAGGGNAGTTGGTACAGATACCTTAACCCCACTGTTGGATATATCCCTTAAAAAGTTTAATCCCTCCTCCCCTATGGTCTTATAGGATACTCCAGAAACTTGAACTGAGGATACTGGAATAAGTTTCTCTGCCCCGTATATCTCCCCAAGGGATACTAAAAGATTCATGGCCATTTCAAGAATTTCTCCATATTCTCCATTGTATATTTTTTCCTCTTCCTTAGTAATGTACATTTTTTCACCTATAAATAAAGTTAAAATTAATTATTGAAGATTGTTATAAGATATATTTTTTATTAGTTTAATATAATCTAATATGTAATAGTTAAAATAGATATTTAAAAAACATTAAATTTATATATGAGAATAATAAAGATATATCAAAATGTATTAAAACAATATTAAAAATATTAAAAAATATATTAACAATATAAAAATAGTATAAAAGACGGGAGGTAATACAATGTCATCTGACAGATTATTAAATACAATGATATATGTTATGAATAAAGCCCTTTATAATATTGCAGGAGATACCTCAAGATCCATATCAAGAATATCTTCAAAATATCTTATGGATTATTTACTT
>JAHEQB010000114.1 GCA_019561555.1 Methanothermococcus sp. SCGC AD-155-C09 | reverse complement strand
GACGGTGTTGTCCTCTATGGTATGGATCCAGCTCTCAATTGAGCCTTGAATGATAATGCTATCATTGGTAAAAGTGTTATCGTTAATGATGTTATTACCTGATTCATATAAGTAAATACCATTTCCGTTGTTTCCTATATCGTTGTTAGTTATTCTGTTATTACTTGAAGATTCTAAGCATATACCCTTATTATTTTTAGATATGTTGTTATCGGAGATACTGTTATTGCTTGAAGACTTTAAGTGAATACCATCCCAGATGTTCGATGCTATGTTATTGTTAGTGATGCTGTTATTGTTCGAACAATAGAAGTAAATACCATCCCAGATGTTCGATGCTATGTTATTGTTAGTGATGCTATTACTGTTTGAACGCCACAAGTAAATACCGTTTCTATTATTCAATATGTTATTGTTAGTGATGCTGTTATTGTTCGAATAATCAAAATAAACACCATTACTGTTATTCACTATATCATTGTTGGTAATAATATTGTTACTTTCTAAATAATGTAAGTAAATACCATTCTTATTATTTGATATGTTGTTGTTAATAATATTGTTATTGCCTGAATCCTTCAATATAATACCATTCCCGTTGTTTGTTATATCATTGTTAGTAATGGCATTATTACTATTTGAATAATCCAAATAAACACCATTCTTATTATTCGATATGTCNTTGTTAGTAATACTGTTATTGCTTGAATATCTAAATCTAATACCATTCCCGTTGTTTGTTATATCGTTGTTAATAATGATATTATTACTGCTCTCATAATCCAAATAAATACCATTCTTATTATTCGATATGTCATTGTTAGTGATGCTATTACTGTTTGAATGCCACAAGTAGATACCATTCTTATTATCCGATATTACGTTATTTCTTATTTTAATCTGTGATGAGAATCCTAGTATAATACCAACATCTGTATTACTGATCTCAAGATCTTCTACAACCATCCCAGTGCAGTTTGCTAAAATTACCTGACCTGCATCTTTTGGAATATTGCCTCCTC
>JAHEQB010000113.1 GCA_019561555.1 Methanothermococcus sp. SCGC AD-155-C09 | reverse complement strand
GAATTTATTTTTCAAGGATAAAAATCCATTGGATATGCCCTTAAATAAACTAATGGAATCAAAAATAAAGTTGGATATTAAAATTAAAAAATTAGAGGGAGAAATATCCCTGATAGATAATCCCCGCACAGGTTCAGAGATTACAATATCAACATTACCCTTAAATACTGTCCCAGGTTTTACCTGCTCTCCTTCAACTTTTGCACCATGTGCTGTAGTCCCTGTTTTCCTATCTATTCTTATATTTGTCTGATCCATTAATTTACCTTCACCCTCAGGATAGAAGTTGTTAAATCTTAGAAACCCTATTATACCTGAGGAGCCCATGAAATAACATACTGGACAGATACCTATCTCTTGTTCATCTTTCTTTTTATTACCTGTTTTTTGTTTATCCTTTTTTTGATCATCTATTTTAGGAATTGAAATTTTGTCATTATTAACACTAATTTGGCATCCTGTTTTCCTGTATTTTCCAATTAATTCCTCTTCAGATTTCGTTGGTTCTGGAGAGGGAATACAAGGTTTTAATACTTCCTTTTCATTATCTAGTATATTGAATAATTTTTCAAAATCGTCAATCTTTTCTATGAATAATAACTCTAACTGATGCCTTAATGCTCCTTTAAAACTCGTTGCTGGTATAACTGGAGTTCTATCCACTTTAAATACAGCACCCTTTTTCTCAGTCAATGGTGAAGGGGCAGCACCTATATGTAAAAAACTACCTTTAGCAACTTCTATCCTTATAGGTAATTTCAATAATTTCATTAGGCCTTCTTTTGTCATCTCAAATTCTTTTTCTTCATTTTTAACTTTGATTTTAACTTTTTCATTATCTATTCTTTTATCTTTATTTTTTTCTTTAAATTTTTCTTTATCTTTTAATGTATTTTTTTCATTCATTTTTATTACCTCCCAATTTTGTATATTATTATTTCTTTGGAGATTCTATTATTTCCCAATATTTTGTTAATGAATTGAGCTTTCTTACAAAATATGCTATTTCTTCAGAAGGGACTCCTGCACTATAGAGTTCTTTGACATATTCAAGTACTTTTTCCAGAGCTTTACCCCTAGGATTATTACGTTCTCTTTTTATATTATCAACAAAATATTGCTCGACTATTGAAATATCATATCTCTCAATAACTCTTCCATAGTTGTTCATATTTGGTAGATTGCATTTAACCAGGCCATACCATTCTAGATTTTCAAAAAGATTTTTTAGAAGATTGGGTTTTTCATTCAGTGCGTATTTTAACCATTCAGCCCGCTCTTTTAGTTTATTATTTTCTATCTTATTAATCTTATTCTTAATTTCATTTTCTAACTCTCCTTTTTTACCTTCTCTGAATAATTTGCCTAATTTTTTCCATTCATCCTCTTCAAAGAGTTTTGGGATTGGTTTTCCCCATCCTCTGCCCCAAAGACTATCAAATATATCTCTATCGTTTAACACCTTCTTAAACACTTCATCCATCTTACTCGTCATAATATGTCACCTCTTTAAGTAATACATTAGGAGATCTAACTAAACTATTTGGAAATAATGCTCTCTCATATCTACCACCTATTGAAAAATTATCTGGTTTAAATAAATAGCCATATAATGGTGATAAAGGTTCAATTCCAAAACCTTCAGCCTCTTTTTCAAATAATTTAACCTTTAAAAACCCCTGTTCAATCCCACACTCTATTTTCTCAACCTTAACAACCTTTGATTTTCCAAATCCTTTGCTTTTTAAAGCACCCATTCTAAATTCAGTGCCATCTAATTTATCCTTTAAATCAGTGCCCTTCCTGTATGGAATATATACCCTAGCTTTTATTTTCCCATGAATATCCTCTTTTGGTCCTAAATAGGTAGTAGTTATGGGCAACTTTGAGATATTGAAAAATCTGTCCCTGATGGAGTATGTAAGTTCATTGAATTTATAGGTACCTTCTTCGAAGAATCCAACTGCAGGAACTTCAACATTAAAATAATGTTTCAATGCCCCCTTAATAGTGGAAGAAGGAATAGTTTCCTGACAAGGTCTGAAGGTACCTCCTTTAAACCTTTCACCTATGATTATAGAATCAATTTCAAGATGGATATCAAGTAATGTTATTGTTTTATCATTAGTCATATATATCCTCCCCTCCAAGAACCCTATAAAGGTTCAGGAATTTTGAAGGTTTTATCTCATTTGAAAATAATTCATAAATCTTTGGATAATTCTCCCTATTATTAAATATCTCAACGGCAATATAGATGTCAGATTGATACCTTCTCTCGAAGTATAATAACTTATGAAGGAAGGAGGAGGTTGGAGCACTATCAATTATATTTTTAATAATAATATCCAACTCTTTTTTTATATACCTATCTTCGAATACATTTTGATATCTCACATTTAAGAAATCTTTTTCACTTTTCTCAAAAAACCTCCAATGTTCCCTTACTGGATATTTAATATTTGCTATACTCAAAGATAAACTTATAGGGCAGTTCTTATCGCTAATACAATCTGGAAAGTATTTTTCGGATATTTTTATAAATCTTTTAACAACTTCTGTTGCTAACTTTGGAGAATATTTAAATACTCCTAGTTCATCATATTCAGAGATAGGTTGTTTTATATCTTCTCTTCCAAATTCATCCCAAAATTCTTTTAAAGCATCCTTATAATCTTTATTAAAATCCACTTGTAGGGCAAGAGGTCTGATATTTTTTGACTCTTCTTTTATTTTCTTTAAACTTTCTATCTTTTTTATCTTTTTATTTATTTCGTCCTCAATTTCTTTAATTTCATAATTTAGTTTATCTATTGATTTTTCAATCTCTTTTTTTCCTTTTTTATAATCCATTAACTTTTTTAATTTATTTACTTTATCTACTTTTTCCAACTTTTCATTAAATTTGTCTTTACATTTTTCTTCTAATTTATTTATTCCTTCATCTATATAACATTCAAATGCCTTTAATAACCATTCCTCTAACTTCTTCTGATCAATAGAGAATTTGAACCAACAAACTTTAACGCCTTCTTTTTCCCACTCATCAGCATATTCATTGAATTTCCCAGCTTTGTCCCTTATACTATTACATTCATCACATATCCATTCTTTTATATTTTCTTTTACTTGTTCTACCCCTCTCCTTTGCTGACATATATCGCAAATAGGTGGAGATATTTCCTCAGGCATTTCTGGCATGAGATAATTTTTATATACTTTAGTACTCCTATTATTCAAAACTTTCAGCATTTGATGATTTTTTGATTTTCTTGCTTCTAAAACTTTTTTATCTAAGATAGAATCTAACGATCCCAAATTAGATAAAATTTCTATTACCTCTATATAAAATCCCTGTTCTAAAAACTCTTTAAATATTATTTCCAAGTCCTCATTTAGTGTAAGAAATAGAAAGATAAAATCTGAAGTGTAGTATATAACATTATCAGGATAGTTTTTTACTATATTCTCTATAAGTTTTTCCCTTTTACTTAGTAGATTTATATCACGTAGTCTAACAAAAGAATGAGGAAATTTTATCCAGCACTTTATCATTCTAGCTTTCCATTTTCCTTCAATCTTTTTACTCCCCTCTGCTTCCTTTATTTTTTTTACATTTATTTTGTTGTATTCAATCGATATTTCGCCATCAGGTTTTTTAACATCGGTATGTTTTTCAAGAACTCTGTAAAATTTACCTACTAATTCACAATGTGTATAAAGAGAAGTAATATTTAGAGGAAAACCCTTATCTTCAGGAGTTAATAAAAGACATTCTCTATACTTATTTAAAAAATCCTCACCAGATGAACAATTTTCAATTTCTTCAAATAATTTCTTTAAATCCTCTTTAGTTCTAAAGGCAGCCCAATGCTTTCCTTGAGATTCGTAAAATTCCTTATCCCACAATTTAACGATTCCTTCTTTTTCAGGATTTACTTTATTCTCCGACGCCAAACGTAAAATTCTTGAAGAGGACGAGGCTAAGTGATCGGCGAGTACAAGTAAAAACAAGCTGTATTTATTATCATATGAAGGCGCGTTGCCTAAAGAATCCCTTAAATTCCACTTATTGATATTTTTGTTAATTTCCTTCTTTTCATGATGATACTGACCCCACCAAGAGGGAGAGGTTGGCTGTGGCACTCCGAACTTTTTAAAGTCAAAGTCAATGAAAACATGATTAACCCGAGAACTTTTAATTTGTTTCCCAATTTGTTTCTTAACTTCCTCCTTGACTTTATTATCGACTAACTTTCCTATATCATGCAATTCTGGAATAAATTTTTTATCACTCATCTTTATCGCCCCTAAGTGAACTTAGATTTCCTCTTATTTTATTATCTTTTTTCTTCCTTAAGTCTTTGGATCTCTTTTTTAATCTCTTCCACTACCTCAGGATTATATATTTCTTTTCTATTATCTTTTTTAATTGAAAAAATAATAAAAACCTTTCTTTCATCATCCTTCTCAAATTTTTTATGGGTATTAATAAGGTACTCTTTCTATTTATATATTTCTGGTGTTTGCTTAAAGTGATGGGTTTTATTTGTAATCTTATATATAATTATCGCCAATCTGAATATAAAAATTAACGTTATATGGCTATCCCATTCATTTGAGCAGGTTTTATTTCAACATTTAAATCGCGCTGTAATTTTCCATATTTTGTTATTTTCAGTTACTTCTTCAATTTCTGCCGAATGACTTCTGTTATTTTTATATAATGTTTTCTGCCAAGATTTTCCATGTACTCCTTTAGTGAAAGGTCCATGTCTTTAGATTTAAGAGATTCCCTGAGTTTTTTATATAAAGTTTTTCTCAATCCTCAGTTTTTTGGACCACATTCTCGAATCTATTGGGATACAGATCCAACACTGTTTTCTATTTGGTCCCTATCTATTGGTTGCCATCTGTAATATCCATTCCTTAGCCATAATTTAATTTATAAAACTTCCTCAATCCCACCCCTTTTGATGGTAAATGGAACGCCTAAATATTTTATTGATTAATATTAAAGTTATTAAACTATAAAAATATTTAAAATAGAATATAATTAAAAATAATTATTCTTAAATGTTATTTATATTCGATATAAAAATATTAAAATTAAATATAAATTTAATTAATATTAATTAGGATTTTTTCTTTTATTATTTTATTTGGTTTTTCTTATTCTGTTTTATCCTCTATTACTTTAATCCATTCATGGGATTTTATTTTTTCAATCCATTTTTTAACTTCTGAATTATTTTTTATAGAAGTATAAACTTCCTCAATAGTTTTTAGATTTTCTTCTTCTAATTTTTTAAGTTCTCTCTCTTCATCTTTTGTTATATTTCCTTCTAATTGTTTTTTCCAATACAACTCCCCCCATCTATCATAGTTTATTGGTTTAATAAGTTTTGAAATTGTTTCCAATAGGTACTCCTTTGGCTCTGGATATAAACCATCTTCTGAGAATTTTTCTTTGAAGTAAAGTTCATAAACTAAAGAATCTGCAATTTGATCATTAAAAAACTCAATTGCTTCTTTTAGTTTTTCTCTTCTTTCTTCTGTGGCATTAAGGAAGAGGAGGTAGTCAGCGAGGGTTATGAAGGGTTGTTGTTTTGAAAGAGGAATTCGTGGCATTGGGAGAGATTCTATTTCATAATTTCTAATATTATTTTGGAGTGAAAAAAGTTCAAATCTCCAATTTAGCATTGTAGAATTTAAAAGAACGATAATGTAATATTCATTAATATTCTTATCTTTTTTTAGTATATATTTTATCGAGTTAGTTATAACATATCCTGCTTTTAATGGAGCAAATCTTAGTCTTGGTTTAGAAGCCTTATTAATCGTATTTCTTCCAATAATTTTATCCAATTTTACAATTTTTTCTGCTTCAGGCTTCTTTTTAAAAAATTTCTCTTTATCTTTAATCCATCTTGGTGTTGGCCCATTAGGATCTAAATTTACAAAATATCTGCCTAGGTGAATTCCTTTAATCAATAAATCATCAGCCGGTTCATAACTCATAAATTCTTTATCAAGAGTTTCATGTAAGTGCCCTTCTCCTATTTCTCCAATTGATGGATTTTTTTCATCTCCTTTAAATGGTGAAAATTTAGAAATATGCTTTAATATCTGCCACTCTATTTTTGGTTCATGGAAAAGAGGTATTCTGTAATACTCTCCTGTAAGTTCTCTTAATTCACTCTTTCTGATATTGAGAAATTTAATAGATAATAAATTATTTTTCTCATCTTTTGATATATTTGTTTTAATTGCAATCTCATAATCTTCCTGTTTATTCTTATTGTAAAACAAAATACACACTGCCTGAGTATTACCTTCGAATATATATGTTTTTTCTGGGAATTCTAATATCTTAATAACCCTACCTTTATCAAAGAACAACTTTCGCAATTTCTTTGAATCATTTTCTCCAAGAAAAGAGGATGGAAAAATCATTGAGAAATATCCTCTATTTTTCAAAATATAATAAGATCTTTCTAAAAACAGTTTGTAAAGATTCAGATTACCAACTTGACATTTATAAAGATTTGAATAAATTTTTGATAATAAATATTTTTCATTTTTATCTTTAATTATCTGTTTTATTCTTCCATAAGGCGGATTCCCAATAACAACATCAAACCCTCTCCTCTCTAAAAATACCTCAGGGAACTCAAAGATCCAATGGAAGGTTTTTACTTTCTTTAAATCTTCTAAATTAATTTTATACTCCTCTGAGAATTTTTCATCTAACTTCTGATTAAAAATTTCTGTAATATCTCTTAGTAATTCATTTAAAGGAATTGCATATTTGGAATTTAAAGAAGCAATAAGTATAGTTATTAATTTTTCCTTTACCTCTAAAATCCTTTTAAAATCCTCCCATTTAATTTCATTCTTTGAAAGAATTTTATTTAACTCTTCAATTTCCTTTAAAATATCTCCCTCCATATCAAGGGATTTTGCTATTTTTTCAAGGTATGGTTTTAACTCCTTAACTACATTTATCTTATCAGTAATATGATCTACTTCTCCCATAAACATATCAAGTTTAACTTGGTTACCTCCCTCCTCCTTCTTAAGATCCACATATCCAATAAGAGAATTCCCCACTCTAAGATTAAAATGGACATTAGGGAACCTAATAGATAGATCCTTTTCCTTTCCAACATTAAAATGTTTAGCAAGGGTTAAAAACAATCTTGCCTTTGCCACCTTTATTGCAGATGGGTTTATATCCACTCCATAGATATTCTTTGAGAGGATTATAAAAAACTTTACCAATAATTGAAATTCATCCTCATTTTTAATAGTAATAAGATTTATTTTCTCAATATTTCCCTTTTCATCTGTTGTAGTAATATTAAGTTCCTTTATTTTAATTTTCTTTTTCTTATCCCTACCCTTTGCTTTACGCCATATTTTTTTATATATGCCTAAAAGGGTATTTATTGCACTTTCAAGAAAGTGGGCAGATCCTACTGCAGGATCAAGAATTTTTATTTCTTTTAATTCTTTAAAAAGATGTAAAATTATTTCTTTATTACTGTCATCTATAATATGATCTATATTTTTAAATTCTTTATTAAATTTCTCATTAATTTTATCTACTAAATAGGATTCTATTGTATTTTTGCAGATATAGGAAGTAATCTCCTCAGGAGTATAATAGGCACCTAACTTTTTCCTATCTATATGGTTAATTAACTTTTCATAAATTGCTCCAAGTACAAATTCATCAATATTTCCCTCAGTCCAATCCCTACTTTCAAAGAGATTAAAAAGAGGAACTTCATCACCAACTTTATTAGGACGAGTATCTATAAGAGTATCTGTTATTCCTTCCTTATAGAAACATTCATCAGGGATTGTAATTGCCTCATTACACTTCCCATTTAAAAAAACTGCAGGCCCTATAACAACAACCTTCCCAGTATGTTCATCTTCATAATATCGAGTATTCTCATACCCACTAATTTTCTCAAATAAATAATTTAAAAATTCATAATAATTATTAAATACGTTGGAAAGTTTTTTCTGATACATATCTCTAAACTTTGTTATAAAATAGTTTTTATCCTTGTTAAAAAACTCTCTCTCCTGCAAATACCACAAAGTAAGCATCTGCATCATAAAATTATCAACAAATTCCTCTCTTTTTTCCTCTTCAGAAATTCCTTTAATATTTTTAAGTAAATACTCCCTTGACTTCCTATAAAGAATGTAAAATTCCCCTATAACATCAGTTCTATCAAAAAGTTTCCTTAAATTTTCTTCTGTTGGGTTTTTTATGGTGTTTTTAAGTTTTTTTAAAAATGTACTGTTAATTTTCCTCAGAGTTTTTATAATATGTTTATTTCTTCTATAATCTTTAATTAACAAATAATTGTTATCATCATCCTTATAAATTATAAAGGCTAATCTTGGAGCATAACCATCAACAGGAGCCCTATATTTTGTTTTAAAATATAAAGATTCCTTTTTATTCCCTTCATCAACAAATAAAAAACCCTCATGTATGTTTATATCCTCATCACACAAATCAGGTACAACATAAAGAGTATATTTTTTATCTGATATTTTAAGTTCTTTTTTTTTATATCTTTTAAGTTCTTTTTTTATTATATTTCCTATATCTAATTCCATAATAACACCAAGATTTTTTTCCCTTATTTTTAAAGATCTACTAAAGAGTATATTTTATTATCAGATATTTTATAATTATACATAAATTTAAACTTATTAAGTAAATACTCCCTTTTATATTTTGAAATCTTAGATTATCATTTTATTATTTATTTTATTTTTTTTAATATTTCTTTATTTATTATAATTAATTTTTAAGATTATAATTTTATTTTAATATTAAATAGTTTTTATGAATAATTTCTATAATCTTCATATCCTTTAAGTTCTTTTTTTATTATTTTATCTATCTCTGATTTCATAATACCACCCAAGATTTTTTTCCCTTATTTTTAAAGATTCTACATCTGTAAGCCCTTTTTCTTTAAAAAATTCAAAGAGAGTTTCTATTGTTCCTTTAAAATCTTTTATTTTAATATTGTTATTCCTATTTACTTCAATTAGTCCTTTAGAAACAAGTAATGGTTTTACCTCTTTTGAATATAGATAATAGGGAATTGTTTTAAGTATGATCATAACAGTGCTAAATTTGTTTTTCATATCTCCAACTTCTCTTCTTTTAAGAATTAAAGCACTATATAAATTGTATAAAAATCCCTTTTGCTTCTGATTATAGCCCCCTTTAAGTTCTTCCTTTATTTTATCTACTTCCTCTTTCACTATTTTTAAGTTTTCAATAGCATTCTCAATTTTTTGAGGAGATTTTTCCTTATGCCTAATTAAATCTAAGAATACAAGTGGTGTTTCATAGGTTATCTCCCCATTTTCCCCCATACTCATAATTTTTTTCATAATTTTATAATTACCACGATAAAATTCATAAATACTTATAATTTTATTATTGCCATCAATAAATGAATAGTAAGGTTCTTTATCCATTTTTATTATTTCTTCAAAGTCCTCCTTAGTATATCCAAGTTCATATTGAATTATATTTAATAATTTATATTCATCAAGCTGCTCTTTTGGTATCCCTTCTGGAATAAAATTCTTAAAATCTTCAGAAATATTATAGGATTCTAAATCAGTTATGGTACGCTTTGAAATATCCCTTATTTTTTCCCCAAATGTTTCAATATTTATTTCTTCCTCTGGCGAAAGTATTTTTACATCCTTTCCCACAATTAAAGTTATATCATCAATTTTTTCTTTTAACTTTCCAAGGATGCCAACAATTACCTCTATCTCTTTTGAAGGTATGTAGTTTATCATACTAACTTCCTTTTCATTACCTATTCTATTAACCCTTCCTACCCTCTGAATAATAACCATTGGATTCCAGGGCAAATCATAATTTATAACAACATCTGCATCCTGTAAATTTACCCCTTCACTTAGAGCATCTGTTGATATTAAAATATCAATTTCCCCATATTTTTTTACCTCCTCATAACCATTATTGGCCTCAGGAGAAAATCTTTTAATGTAATCAACCTTAGCATTTATATCAGTATCCCCTGTTACAAGTCCAATTTTAATTTTATTATTTTTATCCTTAAGCCATGTATGAAGATCAATTTCTTTTTTTATCCAATTTAGGAGATTATGGTAAATATAATAGGCAGTATCTTTGTATTGGGTAAAAATTAATATTTTTTTACGATATAGGGAAGGAATATCCTTTAATTTTTCAGATTTAAATGAAGGAGGACCAATAATTTGTTTTAATGTTTCAAACTTTGGATCATTTTTATGGAGGTATATCAAGGGATCAATAATATCTTTTTTATCTGCGGGTAATTTACCAAGTATTTTTATTTCCCCATTTTCCTTTTCTTTAAGTTTATCTAATTCTTTAAATATTTCTTCCATATATCTTAAATCATTCTCTAAGTTTTGAATAACTATTTCTAAACCAAATTTAAATAAATCCATATCTGAATATTGTTTTTTCTCCCCCCATGCCTCCTCTCCATATTCAATAAGTAAGTCTATAACCCTATCAAACCAGGTTTTTTCCTCTTCTCCTTCAATATCATATTCCCTTTTAACTTCTTCAAGTTCCTTCTCTATTTTTGCCCTCTTAATGGCCCTTTCAATTATGCCTTTTAAATCCTCTTTTTTCTTTATTCTATCCATTTCCATTTTAAAAGTATTATAGAAAATTTTTTCTTTTTCATAAATTCTCCTAAGTGTAGTTTCAAAGGAAAATATACTACTTTCCAATCTTTTTCCAAGTAAAAGTTTAAATAAATCCGCCACTTCTATAAATTTTTTTGCTGGCTCTTCCCCATCTAAGGTTTCTTCCTCAAAGATCACATATCTTGTACCATAAACCTTAGTATATTCAAATAAAATCTTGTTAATATTGTTGTTAATTACCTCTATAAGGGATTTATAATCCCCAGTATAAAAGGGAGAATAATCAAGACTGTAAGGTATTGGATCCTTAAAAACTAGTGGTTTGCCATTTACCTTTATATCTTTGAATTGTTCCATAATATATTTTCTTGTTCTAAGGATCATTATTTCATCAAGTACCTTTTGTTTTATTTCTGTTGCCACTTTTTTTAAATCCCTTTTTATTTTATCATCATCCCTCTGTTGGAACTCTTTTTTTAAATCCTTATAATTTTTTATTAGATCTGTTATTGGAATACTCTTAACTATAAAGGGTGCAAACGTATCATCCATAAATAACCTTATAAGGTTGAAAATATCGTTAATTGAATTATTAAGAGGTGTCGCTGTAAGAAGTAAAAATTTATTGGGAAAACCATCTTCCTTTTTTTGCAACTTTCTAACATTTTTCCATCTATTTGTGTTTTTATTTCTATACTTATGTGCCTCATCTATTACAAAAAAATCATATTCCTTAGCAAATTTTTTTAGATCATGTTCCTTTAAATTTTGAAATTTTCCTAAGGATAAAAAGGCAATTTTTCCAAGGAATTTATTTTCTTTATCAGATACATTATAAATTTTAAAATTATTTAAATCTTTTATTATATCTATTTTATTATCCTTTAAAAAATATTGTGAAGAAATTAACAACTCCTCCCATTGATTTATTATAGAAGGAGGTAATATCATCATAACAGAGGGATCTTTACCCTCAGGAACCCAAGTGGGATGTTTTTTATTTAAAAATTCCTCTATTATTGTAGAGGCCATAAAACTTTTTCCAAGGCCAACAGAATCTGCCAATATTACCCCATTATAAAAATTAATTTTATCAATGGCATTAAGTGCCCCTACAAGTTGAAATTCTAAGAGAATATCCTTTTTTAAAAGGTTCAATACCCTCCCTTCAAACCATCTATACACTAAATATTTAAATAGAGTTTGAGAATCAATTAATTTACCAATTTTTGGATAGGGACTCCCAGGTAATACTCCAGAAATATCTATAACCTTTAATAAATCTTCCCTAAATTCAATAGATTCCTCCCATAATTTATCAAACCATTGATTTAGATACAAAACTTCCTCTCTTGAAGTAAGCAAAATATTTAATTCTTTGTTTTTAACAAGGCCCTCTGCTGTAAAGTTAGAGGATCCTACCACTGCTAAACCTGGTGAGCCATATCTCTCCTCAGGTTCTGTTAAAAACAAATATAATTTTGCATGTAATCTTGATTTATCAAAAAGTTTTACATCTATTGTATTATTTGCTATGAAATCCCTTAATGTTTTCAATTGTTTTATCTGTTCCTCAGTGGGTTCTTTTTCTTGTAATTCCTCTATCATTCTTTGTTTAAATAACTCTCTTAAATTGTATCCTTCTATTAATTCCTCCTTTGTTGAGTATGTTGTTTCATTACCCATTATAACTTTTAAAAAAGGACGCTTCGAAAATTTTTCTGGAAAATCTTCCTTAACTAGGGAAAATCCACTTAGAAAAAAATATCCTATTGCAAATTTTGCCTCCTTTGATTTTTTAAGTTGATCTTTTATAACCTTCAATAGTTCCCTATCTGGGCTATTATCTATTATATTTGGTGCCATTTTACTTTCATTTACCATATTTTACCCCCAAGGACCATAATCTTCATAATATATTTTACAATATTATTAGTAGCGAAATCCTTCCTATAATTATATATTTTTTTATTATTTATTATATAGAACTTTCTTAATTATAAAGATTCTTTATAAAGTAATAATTTAAATAAAAAAATAATTATCTATTTTATATTGCCTATTTTATTTTTATTATTTTAATTATTTTTTTAATATTATTTTTTACCCTAAATCATTTAAATAGGGAGATGATTATGGAGCGTATAGAGTATGAGATAAAACATGCCATAGAACATATGATGGAGTCAAACTATCCAAGAAAAAAACTATGGAACATGGACTCCAAGGTTAAAGATTTAATAAGTGGTATTAGGGCAGGGGATGATGGGGTAGTGGTGGGTAAAAATGTAATAAACATGGAGGGTCCCTATCCCTTAAAATTAGGTTCAAAAACTGCCCTTATCCATACATCCTGTGATATTGTGGCCATGGGTGCAAAACCACTTTATGCCATGAATGCCATCCAGGCCCAAAATAAGGAAGAGATTAAAATAGCAATAGATGGATTAAAGAAACAATCCTTAAATTTGAATATACCCATTATTGGAGGAAATACCCAGACCGAGGAAACTTTAAAATCCTGTATAAGCGTTGTAGTATTTGGAGAGTTAGTGGGAGATAAAATAATTAAAGATGGGGGCTCCAAAGTTGGAGATGTTGTATTTATGTTGGGCCATCCTGTAGAGGGAGATATTGGAGATAGGATTCAAAGAGCCAAAAATAAATATGATACATTTTTAAAAATTTTAAAGGAAGGCATTAAAATTAATGCATGTAAGGACGCCTCAAGGGGAGGATGGCTCTGCAACATACTTGAAATGATTGTAAAGGCAAAGGTTGGCATTGAGATAACTGCAATTCCCTATCCTCGCTCTACAAGATACTTAGGAACCTATTTAATAAGTACAGATAAAGAAAACCTAAAGGAGATTGTGAAAATAGCAATAGATAATAGATGCCCAATGATACCCTTTGGAAGGATTATAGAGGATAGGGTTTTTAAGATAGGAGATAAGGAGTATATTGATAAAGAGGAGTTGAATAGAATTATAAGGGAATTTCCCTATAAATGATTATTATTCCTATAAATTATTTAATAGATTTACTATTTAATAGATTTATTATTTAATAGATTTTAGAACAGATGAAACTACCATTTCCCTTATATTTTTAACATCCTTTTCAAGGTTTTCAAGGATTTCATGGCTTTTCCTTCTTATGCTATCCCCTCGGTTTCTACTGTAGGGACATTCCTCCTTATCCTTATAATATTCAATACCACATTCATCTAAGGCCCTCTCAATGTTCTTTTCTGAAACACTTAAAAGGGGCCTTATAATGGTGCATTCATGTAGATTAAGTTTAAATTCCTTAAAATCAAACATGGCGGCGTTAAAGTTTTTTATTGGTTCCAATGCCTTTATTATATCTCCCTTAAATATATTTGCCAATATTGTATCTGAATTATCCTCCAATGTATGGCCAAAGCATATTTTTACTTTACCATTTACTTTATTATTTACATTGGATTTATATTGGCTATCCTTTTCAATGTTTTCCATAATATCCTTAGCAAAATTTGTTAATATGTATCTCCTAACTATGGAACATGAAAAACAGGGAGAATAGACAATGCCTGTGGAGTTATCTGACAATAATTCTGACATTTTAACAATGTCTTTATCAAAGGAGATTATTCTATGGGGAATATTTAAGGCACTACAATGTTCTATTATCTTTTTCATATTGCTATTTTGAGGGTTCCAGGGTCTAATACCCCCTATATTTAAATCCACAGTAATGGCATATATTTTTATTCCATATCTACGTCTATAGGGTTCCAATAGATGGAGTAATGCTAAACTATCCTTTCCCCCACTTAACCCAACTATTATGGTATCCCTTGGAGTTATTATTCCATACTTTGAAATATACCTCCCCATACTTTGGGAAATTAACTCATAATTCTTTGAATAAATTAATGGTATTCCAAAGTTTTTTTCTATCTCCTTTATTTTTGCCTTAGATAATCTCGCCAATCTCTTACTGTTTATTATTAATTTATCCCTTCTAATTGTAATATAGGATGTATTGCAATACCTTTTTAACTCCTTTATATTTATCTCTGCCAATATAATTCACCTTATCTATTATGTTAAAATAATTTAATTTTTAGGTATTTTAATTAAATTAATATTGAAACCTAAGAGAGGGGATACATACATTGAAAGTAAGAATATAAAAGAAGCTATTGAAATATCCCATCTTGCAGATAGGCCATATGAAAAATTGTGGAGGGGGAAGGTTTTAAAAATATATTTAGGGATATTTGCAAAAATAAGAAATTCAATGTCACTTAAAATAGTAATGTACAATATTTTATATTAAATTTGCATATAATATAAAAAATTAAATTAATAGAATGATAATGGGATTTCTGCATTCATATATTTATTTTTTCTTAAATATTTTAAGACTTCAAATGTTCTATTTTATTATTTTTATCCAATTTTAATTATTCTTTAATTTTTATTTTAAAATTTTAAATCTTTTTATTTTAAAATTGGGCCTGTTCATTTAACATAAACACCACATCAGTTTATTATAATATAGAACAAATAGCCTACAAAAGAAGTTCCAATTTTTAACAGGATCTTTAGTAGTAATAGAACAGAAAAAGATCCTTACCCTCTGCTTTAGAGAAGAGAATACCGATTCCACTAAACTTCTCTGTCCAAAGATTTGATACTCAAACTTTAAATTAAGGCCTTTTAGAACACTGATCAGCATGGGCGGATCTATAAGGAATTTTACTTTACTCCTACAGTACTTCAGTACTTCATTTACAAAGGATCTCGTAGCTAAATAATTTCTTGTGGTATAAGCTTTCATTAGAGTTAATTCATTTTTCTTAACATCTACAGCAGAATAAACGTAATAACGCTTTCCTCCACCTTTAACAACAGTTTCATCCATCGCTATTAGATTTCTTTCTTTTTCCTCTGTTGTAATGGATAATTTTTCTTCAAACTTATTTATCCAGTTCCAAAGGATGTTTTTGAGATCTATAAATCTCTAAAAGAATTCTGGCAGTTCTCCTTATTGAGGATGTTTGAATGTAGGTTGCTATGGCAAGTGTTTTAATTTCTATAGGTATTTTGTTCCCCTTAAAGATTTTTAATTTCTTTATAATATCTTTTACTCTTAGCATAATAATATCTTATGTAATTGTTATATATGATGTTTATCTTATATGGACACGTCCGCCATTATAAAAATAAATAACTTATCTGCCTTTACTATCTAATACTCTTTATATACTACAATACTCACATTATCCTCTGTTTTCTCCAATGCAATATTTAATAATTCATTTACAATTTCCTCTGGATTATTATTTCTATCTATAACCTTTAAAATATCCTCCTTATTAACATAGTCATGAAGTCCATCGGAACTTAAAAGAAGTATATCTCCCTTTTTTAGGTCCCAAAGATAGTCATCTACTTTAAATTCATCTAATCCCAATGCCGAGGTAATAATGTTCTTCATTGGATGGGTCATAGCCTTTTCCTCTGAAATCTGGCCACTATCTATTAAAGCTTGGACAAAGGAGTGATCCTTTGTTCTATCAATTACCTTCCCATCTCGGATTAAGTAGGCCCTACTATCACCACAGTTTGCTATGATACATTTATCTCCCTTTATTACTGCAGTTGTTAGAGTTGTTCCCATTCCCTTTCTGTCTCCAGTGGCATTTTCTTTTATCTTATTGTGGGCTAAGTTATAGGCCTCTCTTAATATTTCTTTAATTTCCTCAGTGGATTGGTCCTCTCTGTATTTCTCTGTTATAACCTCCTTTAAGGTATTTACTGCCATTTCAGAGGCAATCTCTCCGGCACTATGTCCTCCAATACCATCTGCAACTGCCAATAGATAGATATCATTAATCTTTTTAAGTAGGATGCAATCCTCGTTATGTGCTCTATTGCCCTTGTGGGATATACCACAGGCTCCATCCACCTCAAGGATGATTTCATCACGATTTGAAGTTTCACTATCCATGGTTTTCCCTTTTTCACCTTTTATTTTTTTTATAGTATTTTCTTTTTTCTCCATTATATTATTCTTAGTTTCTAATTCTTCCTTAGGTTCAATTTTTCCTAAACTGTTAATCTCCATTTTTGAAGGTTCTGTTTTTTTCTTTTTTTGGATTATTAAGTGCATAGCCATTACAATTGCAATTAATGCTATGATAAGAAGTATTATGGGAATTAAATCTATTGTTGTATAGTTAGCAATGATATTACTATTGTTAATTGTATTGTTAATTGTACTATTAGTTATATTGTTAACCATATCTGATGAGTTAGATTTAAGGTATGAGGAGTTATTTAATCCATAATTAATACTAAATGTAGATGATAATAAAAATGCATATAATATCCTTTTCATTTTTTCACCTTATTTTTTTTTAATATATTCCAAAAGTAACTAAATACTATGAAAGTTATAAGATAATGTTCAATAATATCTACCTAAAAAAATAAAAAACCTATAAAAAATATATAAAATTAAAAATTAAAACATTAGAAGTTAAATATTTTTGAAATATGTATGATAACTATTATATTAATCCCCTTCTCTCTTAATCCTATTTAACAACACCTCAAGTCTTTCAATAGTATCACCTCCAATAGGTAGGCCCTCCTTTATGAGATACTCAATATGGGATATGGCCCCTTCCAATTCCTTTTTACTTTCCTCAGATTTGGCATAATCCTTTAACAATTCCAAGGTATCCAATAGGCCTACCTTATCATTTACCCTGGCACAGTTCAGGGCCAATTTTGCTGTAGTTTCAATTAGATTCTTAGTTAATTTTTTAATTTCCCTTTTATCTGTTGAGGTTTTTAATATCTGAGTAGTTTTAGTTAAGGTATCTTTGAATTTTTCTTTTTCCTTAATTATATCCTCTATGGAATTTAGGGCCTCTAAGAACTCCTCTATGGATTGATACCTATTCTCCTTTCTCTTTGCTAAGAGTTTCTCAAAGATGCCATCAAATATAGAGAGTTTTGGATCTATCTTTGAAGGTGGAGTTGGCTTTTTACTTGGATTTACAATTTTTAAAGATACCTGAGTTGGTGTGTTTCCTTCATAGGGCAGTTTTCCAGTTAATAACTCGTAGAATATCAAACCAAGTTGATAAATATCTGTTCTTTTATCTGTTTTTCCATATTCCTCCTCATCTATCTGTTCCGGTGCTGAGTAGAGAAGAGTTAATCCCTTCGTGGTAGTTGCTGTGGTGGATTTTGCTCCTATTTTTGCCAATCCCCAATCTGTTATCTTTGGTGTGAGGTTTTCAGTGAGTAGTATGTTAGAGGGTTTAATGTCCCTATGAATTATGTCTTTGTTGTGGGCATGTTTAAGTCCCTCTGCAATCCCTTTTATTAATTTAATGGCCTCTTCTGGATTCGTAGGTTTTGGATACTTGTCTAAATCCTTTACAGTTTTTCCATTTAATTTATATCCACCAATATACTCCATCTCTATATGGGGAATAGGTTCTATAAATGCATCATAGAATTTGACTATGTTTGGATGGTTAAGATTTTTCCATGCATTGATTTCCTTTAGTAGGTATTTTTTGGCCCTTTCCTCTAAATTAGGTACCTTTATTGCTAAAGGTAGAGTTCCCCCCTTTCTCTTAACTTTGAATACCTTCCCAAAACCTCCCTCTCCAAGTTTTTGGAGTGGGATGTATTTTTCGAGTAGTTCCCTTGGAAAGTCTGGGATGGTGTTTGTTGATTCTAAAACTTCCACTTTTCTCTTGTATATAGGTTTTGAAGTATCCACCTTTGAGGTATTTACTGTTTTTGCCTCAGGTATTGGTTTTCCAATCCCCTGTAAGTATATATTTCCATGAGAGTAGCCAAATGCTATAAAAGAGTAATAGAAGAATGCTCCCATTAGCCAAATAGCCACAAGGCTAAATATAGATGAAGTCTCTGCAATTATACTTATCAAAACAAGAGCAATCAGGGCAACTATAAAATAGATAATATCAAAAATTAAGATACTAAACCATGTTTTTTCAAGTATTTTATACAATGTATAAAAATCATAAAGGGAAGATATTCTATTGGTATAGGTATAATGAGGGAGTGCCACTTGGAGTAATAGTATAGATGCCATAAGGGATATTATTATAAAAACATCTAAAATATCATCATTTAAGTTGAAAATTGCTAAAAAAATAGCAAAAATTATAATGAATAATATAAGAAATAACGTAAAAATAACACTAAAATATATTGAAAAGATTATAAGTATTTTTAATCCTGTAATAAATTGATTAATTATATTAAATTCAGGTAATTTCTTATTTTTATCCCAATAAATAGAATTCATAAATTCTATCATATAACCAATTAATGAAATATTAAGAAATGGTATTATTCCAATTACACCTCCCTTAAAAAGTTTTTTTATCCAATCTCTATCTTTAAAAATATATGTGAAAGATTCCCATATAATTCCCATATTTTTCCCCAAAATTTTTTTAATATAATTTTTAGGATAATAGGATATATTTTTTAAAATATTTATTTTTTTATTATTTTTCTAATTTTTATACTTCTTTATCCTATCCCTTGTATTTAACATAATTAAGTATATTTTTTAAATTAAATTTTTTTTTAAATATGATAAATTTTAATGATAAATATATATAAAATTATCCCCCAAACTCCTCTCCCCATTTTTCATACTTCTCAATCTCAGATTTAGTTAAAGGACTTTTTATTTTCTTAAAGGCCCCTTCAAAATCATCATCAGTTAAAGGCCTTGTTTTTAACTTTCTCCTTCTTAACTCCTTATAGGAGAGATTGGCCATTTTATAGAGATCCTTATTTACATCCCTTATCATATTCCATATGGCACCTTGACAGAGGTTCTTTAAGTCTCTACCTGAGTAGTACCTCTCTACACATCTCTCAGAGATCTCATCTAAATTAATATTTAATTCAAGGCCCTTTGTGTTAATCTTTATAATTTCCTTTGTGGCCCCCTTATCTGGTAATGGGATATAGATCCTCCTTGAAAACCTGGAGAGTACAGCCTCATCTAAATCCCAGGGGGTGTTTGTTGCTGCAAGGGTGAGCACTAACCTATCACTTCCCTTATCTTGAAAGCCATCTAACTCTGTTAATAGGGTGGATAGCATTCTCCTGGATGCCTCACTGACTCCCTCACTTCTCTTTGTTGTTAGGGCATCTATCTCATCTATAAATACTATACTTGGATGGAGTTCCCTTGCAACCTCATAGAGGGCACTTACAATCTTGGAGGATTCCCCATAGTACTTACTTGTTACAGATGATGCCTTTACATTAAAGAATGTTGCTTCCAAACTTCCAGCACAGGCAGAGGCCAATAGTGTCTTTCCAGTCCCTGGGGGACCAAATAATAATATTCCCTTCCAAGGTTGAATGGAGGCAGGTCTCTGAAGTGCCGATATTACTATGGTTTCCATCATAAGTTTTTTTACCCATTCCAACCCCCCTATATCCTCCCACTTTATATTGGATTTTTCTATTAAATTATTCCTTACAAAATTTTTAAATTTGTCAATCTCATTCTCTACCTCATCCCCTTTAATCTTTGAATCTGTTTTATTTGATGATCTTGATGTTTTAGGTTTGGATTTATTGGCTTTTGGAGGATTAAATACCACTCCTATGTTATTTGCCACTAACTCCCATTTTTTGGCTTTCTCCAAATATCTCTTTTCTCCATATTTGTCATACTTTGCCATTTCCCTAAGTAATTTAGCACATTCCAATGCCTTCTTTTTAGCAATACTCTCGTTCTTTTTCCCCTTTGCTATTTCATACTCCCTCTTAGCCCTTTTATATTGACTCATGAGGGCTCCAGATAGATCAATTTCCAATATCTCCCCTCCAATTTTTTATAATATAGGTTAAAAAAATATAATAAAAAAGAAAATAATTAATTATTTTATTACTCCATCAATTTCTTTAATTTTCTTTCAAAATCCTCATCCTTCCCTTTTTCCCTCTCCTCATTGGATACTATTCCCTTTGCATCTTCAACATCCAATTCTCCCTCCTTAATGGCATGTATTGTACTTAATATATCCTCAATATCCTCATCATGCTCCTCTGATGCCGAACTTAGCATATCATCAGTGATACCTAAGGCATTATTTAATGTTCTCACCATATTTTCACTATCTATTTTCATATCAATTAAATGCCTTTCCAACTCCTGAGGTGACATGGAGTTTAAGGTGTTCCAAAGGGGTGTGGATTTTAAAATCTCTTCATTCTCCTTTATTACCAAAATATTGTTTATAAACCTCATCTGTTTATTTAATAGAGCATGGGAGTTCTGTAGTTGTTTTTTCTTTTGACTTAGGGTTTTTATTTTTGTGGCTATTGTTAACTCCTCACTTTTACTCTTGGATTCCTTTGCCCTTTCAAATAGTACTGTAATTTGATTATCTATCAGGGATATTTCTCCCTCTAATTTTTTAATTTTAATATCCAACTTTATTTTTGATTCCATTAGTTTATTTAAGGGCATATCCAATGGATTTTTATCCTTGAAAAATAAATTCTTTAATTTATTTAGCATTTTTATCCCCTTATTGGATATTTTAATATATTTATTATACTTCCTAATAGTTATTTGATATTTACTGTTAAATATAAAAAAATAATTAAAAAAAATATTTAAAAATAAATTAAATGTTAAAATTAATTTTTATTCTCCTTCTCCAATCTCTTAAATAGTTCTTCATCCTCCTCTTCTTCTTCATCATTGGTTAAATTCAATTTATCCACAATGTCCTCCCCTTCAATTTCTCCACTTTCAACCTGACCCCATGCCTCCAATAGTTTTTTCTCTGCACTATC
The DNA here is from genome assembly GCA_019561555.1 of Methanothermococcus sp. SCGC AD-155-C09. GTDB lineage: Archaea > AGJL01 > Methanococci > Methanococcales > Methanococcaceae > Methanofervidicoccus. Next base: position 6,835 of record JAHEQB010000113.1, on the reverse strand, counting down.
TACTTCCTCATCAAATTCATCAATTCTCATTTCAAAGACCTTATTTAATCCCTCAACAGTTTGATCAAATTCCTTACCATCCAATATTATATTGCTCAATTTTGCTTCTAAGAGTTCAGGTTGGATACTACTTATTTTATTCCACATTCCTATATTCTTCAATTCTTTTTCATATTTTTTAACAATTAGAAGGTTATTTGCAAAATTAAATTGCTTTTGGTAGGTTTGGAAACTTTTGTACTTCAACCTCATTTCCATCTCTATACTCTTTATATCCTGTGCAAGCATCTTCTTTGTAAGTTTATCGGCACCTATTCCCTCTTTGAACAATTGCCTCTTCTGCTTATCCAAGGATTTTATCTCACTTTTTATTCTATCTAACTTACTTTTTAATCTAATTTTTTCCCCCTCTAAATCCCTTATTGTTAATTTTTCTATTGGATTTTTTTGAAATCTTCCTATTAATTTGTTCCAAAAACCCATAATTTCACCTGTTGTCCTAATTTTTAATTGTTATTATTATTTTATTGTTAATTATTTTATTAATTATTGACTATTTTATAGTTGTGCATATAAACATTTTAAACCTATTATGGATCTTATAATCTTTTCCTGCAAGGAAATTCTATCTATCCTTCCAGTACTTAGGAGTATAAGGGAGTAATATGGGATTTTTTACTTTTTAAATATCTACTCTCTTTTGTATTTTATCTTGAACTACTTTATTTATTATTTTATTTTATTAATTTTTTAATTTTATAATTCTATTAAATTATTTAATTTTTAATTTTATTATTTTTTTTAATTTTTGATTTTTTTAAATTATTTATTAATAATTATTATTTTATTTTTTATTATTTTTTTAATTAAGGTTTTTTATCTTATAGATAATTTTTTAGGGATATTTTTTTAATTATTTCGTTAATTGTTATTATTTTATTACTTATTTTGTTATTACCTACTTTTTTAATAAAACAAAGCCAACCTCTTTGTAGTATTTAGTTTCTCCCTTTCCAGAATCTTCATACTCATAGAATACTTTCTTTGCCACCCTCTCATCCCCAACTTCCCTTATAGCCTCCTCTAATGTAATATATCCCTTTAAAAATATATTATCATCAATGTATCTCTTTAATCTTTCAATCTTTTCCCTATCAAACTCCAAACTCATTAAGGGCCCAAAGGCCTTGGCATACTCATCCACTTCGTTGTAGTATAGATTTCCAGTTTCAACATCTAAAAGTGCAAGGGCAATTTTTTTGGATAAATATCTCATTTTAAAGTCTTCAGAATTAACAAATCTAATCACCTCATCCTCAAAACCTGTTGGTGAGGCTAAGAGTAGTACAACTTTATCAAAGGATTCATTCTTTACATCCTCCATCACCTCAATAATTTTACCCAGGGATAAGGGATAAACATCAAAACCCATTTTTTTATAATTCTCCCTATTTGCTAAAAACATTCCTTTTAACATTATTTTTATTTTTTTACCAAAAGGAATGAACTTTTTTTCATGTAGTATTGCTTTTATCCCTTTATTCTTGGGAAAATCTGTAGTACCTTCTGGATTGGATATCTCCTCAATGGATTCTACCTTAAAGGTTTTATTTTCTACAACTATACCCTTTTTCTTTATTTCATCCAATTTTCTATCTAATCTTCCAATAAACCACTCTTGATATGATAGTGCATTTTCTGTTTTTACAAATCTTGAACCCTCTTTTTTGGCATTTTTTATTCTATTTAAAATATCTCTTAATTCCTCATTTTTTCTAATTATTTCCATTTTTTCTGATTCCAATGACTTAATTTTTTCATTTAATTCCTCAATAAGTTCCCTATAATCCTCCTCAATATATTCAATCTCCCTTTTTAATTTCTCTTGAAGTTCCCTATTTTTCTCCATTTCAATTTCCATTTTTATTCTTTCCCTTTCTCTTTCAAATCTTCTCTTTAATTCCTCTTCCATCTCCTCAATTTTTGATAATTCCAATTCTTTTTCCCTTTTTAATTCTTCCCTTAATCTTCTTTTCTCCTCCCTTACAAAATCACGAAGTCCATAAATATCATTTTCAAGTTTTTGGATCTTACTATCCACTCCCATTATAAAATCACTAAACCAATCTATTTCCCTCATGGCCCTAAATATTGCCTCATCCATTTTACCTTTGTATTTCTCCCACTTTGTTTTTGCATAATCCCTTATTGGAAGTCTTATGGTATGGTCCTTTATAATCTCATCTATTCTCTTTCCTATGCCATTGTAGTACTCCTTAAGGAGATTCAAAGTTTCATCTGTACCCTCCCTATTTGCCTTACTTATTTCCCTTAGAATATCCTCAACTGTCCAGATTTCAAATACATTATATCTTAAAATATGCCCCACAAGTTGAAGTTCCTTAGGTTTATATCTATTAACTCCTGGAAAGGATTCTCCATTATGATGAAAACTAAATGCCAATGTTGCCAAGGCCCATTCAAAATCCCTTCTTGTTGCATTGTCAATGTCCCTTAGGAACTTCCCACATTCCCCCTCTTTGTATCTCTCATAGTTCTCCTTTACCCTATTCCATAACTCCACCCTTTTCTCATAGGGCTCATATATTATATCATATCCATCTTTTAATACTCTATTTGCCACTTGTTTTATCTTGTCTAACCTTTCAAAATCGTTACTTTTTGAAAAGAGACTCATAATAATCCCTCAATAAATAACCTCATATCATAATCAATTTTATTTTTTATTAGATCTACACTTTCTCCATATCCTTGGATTTCAAAGTTTATTATCAATTTATTTTTATTTTCTCTTTCTAAAGTATTTGAACATTGATCCTCATAAAGTCTAATTGAAATGGAACATTTTCCCTTTTTTGTATATACTTCGTATTTTTTCATATTGTTTAGAGAGTACTCATAACTTGCACCAAGTTTTGCCATAAGATAGTTTAAAAAGGTAATTACGCCCTCCTTTTTATTTTGGATATTGTATGTTAGTATAATCTTTTTTGAAGATGTTGGGTTTTCTATTTCTTTAATTTCATAGACCTTTACCTTTTCCTCTGGATTTCCTTCTAAACGGGACATAATATTATTTACAAACTCATCTATGTTATCCACATCTATTAGTATTGCCATCTTTCTTATTTTCTCCACCCTTCCTCTATCTGACCACTTTTCAATTAAATAGTCAATCCTCTTTCTTTCAGTGTCTTTGTCATAATCTATCACAACTAAATTTTTCATAATATCACAAATATATATTTCCATTATTATCGTATATAATATTTTTGGTTTTTTGGAATGGTTTTAATTTTTACCATTTCGGATAATTATGGGATATAAAAAATTATAAAAAAATATCATAAATAAAAAAATTAAAAACAAAAATAAAACTTTAAATGAATATTAAAAAAATATTAATAATTTTTAAAAATAATAAAATATATAAAAAAAGGAAAAAAATATTAATTAAGGTTTATTTATTTTAAAGGCCTTTTCATCTTTCCATTCTACAAAGATAGGCTCATCTGGAAGATCCTCTAAGGTCTTGAAATACTCCACGGCAGCCTTAGTACCCCATCTATCAGAACCTGCCAAGAGAACAACTGTATGTCCATTGATTTTCTGTGTTTGAATAACTCCTTTATTTTTTCCTGGGTAATCATTAGTTACCTTAACTGGGAATACCCAGAGGTATTTATTTACAATTGGATTTGCCACTGGTCCTCCTACAAGGATACAATCCTCTTTTATATTTTGAGGTTTATTTACCATATATACAATAGCTTTTAAGGCCTTTGCTGAGAGATCCTCATCTATCTCTGAACCTGCTATTACTTTTATTTTATGTACCATTTCTTTTATATTCTCTGATTTAATATCTGGGGCTACATCTGAGTAGGACTCTCCTGATCCTGATGATGTGCCACCTCCTGGGGATATTCCACCTCTTGAGGATGATCCTCCTGATCCACCTCCTGATGATCCTGATCCACTACCTGATCCACCTCCTGATGATCCTGATCCACTACCTGATCCACCTCCTGATGATCCTGATCCACTACCTGATCCACCTCCTGATGATCCTGAAGAGGTACCTTCATCTCCTGATCCTGAGGGCGTTTCACCTATATTCTCATCAGCAGGTAAATTTGTGAATAATGTAACGTTTATTTTGGAATCCTTTAGTATTTCTATCTCCAATACTCCATCAGTGGGTATTCTGTACCATCCTATTTTGTTACCTATGTCATTTTCTTTTAAAGTTGTGGTATTATTTCCAGTGTCTACTATAATATTTTTAACAGTCATGTTACCTATTGGTATTCTAACTATTGCAAATCCTTTCTCTGATATGTTCTCTGCTTTAAAGGATATTGTGGATATTACTTCATTATTATTTACTATAGATTCTCCTTTGGTCTCATTTGCTATGTTAAAGTTTGAAGTAAATATTGGAGTTATATTACTTAATATATTTTTTAATGTATTATTTACATCAGATAAATTTTTTATTTCCTGATCTTTGATTTCTCTTGCTACTTGGCGGGTTTTAGTTATGTTTTCAATAGTTTCATTGGTAAAGTTTATTTTCATACTTTCGTTGAGTACTGGTATTATTAGCGTATCATTTAAGCCATTTTTATTTACTCGAAGTTTTATTAAGGTTATATTTTCTATTATTTTTATAGGATCCTCTATTTTGGTGTAATTTTTGATATTTTCATCCATTACTATATTCTCTATTGTTCCGAAAATCTCCTTCTCTATCTCTATAATTACTTTCTCGAATGTATCATTATTGGTATCTAAAAGTTCTGCTTTATTCAGTATTGCTGAGTAGTTTTCATTAGTTATATTGAAGGTAATATTAACTATCGAGAATTCTCCAGATTCAGAGAGGTCATAACCTGTTATAATTAATATATTGTTAGAATTCTGATTGTTGCATGTTCCTATTGTCGGAGTAATATTCATTACACTGAGGTTTTTTAATTTGATAGATATATTGTACCATCCGAGAGGCCTCTCTTTTGAGATGTTTGAAATATTTATCGCTACCTTTATAGTATTGTTATCTTTGGAGATCTTGTAGAGTTTGATATAGGTGGGTATTGGCAGTACTTCAACAGGTAAAGTTATGTTGTTGTCGTTTTCATTTGACTCATTATTAGTGATATTCTTTGGATCTACGGACACTGTGATGTTGTAAATTCCAGTACTCTCAGGAGTCCAGTTGAAGGTTATGATCCTTTTTTCATTTGCATTTAGTTCATTTATATTCGTTGTATTAGTATATACCATATTTCCTGAGGCATTTGTAATTGTTATATTCACTGGGAATGTAGTGTTTATATCATCAGTACCACTGTTGATTATGGATATATTTATCTCAGTTTTAATACCCTTGTATATTGTATTTATGCTGACATTTTCTATTTTTAGGTTTGGTTTTAATTCTTTCAATATTGTGTAATAATCAACTGGTTTAATTAAAGGACATTGATCAGCATTTTTCCTGTCTATTTTATATGATGTATTTCCAATTCCATCTCCATCTGTATCGTTTTCAGTGTAATTACTCCAGTAGTTTCCTAAGTAGTTTATACATTTTTTGGTACCGTTGTATATGTAAGCAATCTTTTCCGTTGAGTTCCAGAAGTTTATTGAATAGTGAGAGCGGACGTTATCTTTTTCATTTATGAAATTGTTAAGGTAGATTGTGTTATTGTTTGAAATCCACAAGTAGATACCATTATCATTCTCTGTTATGTTGTTGTTAGTAATGTTATTATTGTTTGAATACTTCAATCTGATACCATATTTACTATTGTTTAATATATTGTTGTTAGTAATGTTGTTATTGCTTGAATCCTCCAATCTGATACCATATCCTCTATTGTTTAATATATTTCTATTGTTTAATATATTGTTGTTAGTAATGTTGTTATTGCTTGAATCCTCCAATCTGATACCATACTCGTTGTTTGATATATTGTTGTCATTAATGTTGTTATTGCTTGAATCATCCAACCAGATACCATATTCACTATTGTTTAATATATTGTTGTTAGTAATGTTGTTATTGCTTGAACCCTCCAATTCGATACCATACCAGTTGTTGTTTGACACATTGTTGTTAGTAATGTTGTTATTGCTTGAATCATCCAACCAGATACCATATTCACTATTGTTTAATATATTGTTGTTAGTAATGTTGTTATTGCTTGAACTTGAACCCTCCAATTCGATACCATACCAGTTGTTGTTTGACACATTGTTGTTAGTAATGTTGTTATTGCTTGAATCATCCAACCAGATACCATATTCACTATTGTTTAATATATTGTTGTTAGTAATGTTGTTATTGCTTGAACTCCACAAGTAAATACCATCTTTGTCGTTATGTGATATTTCATTATTCCTTACAGTAATATTGAATGAATTAGCAATAGCAATTCCAACATCTGTGTAATTTATAGTTTGGTTTTCAATTGTCATATCTCTACAATTTACAAGAATCACCTGACCGGCATCCTCTATGGTAGTATTATCTCCTATTCCATACTTGATATAGTAGAGAGTTTTGCCATTAACTCTATTGTTCTCTATTGTATGATTCCAGTACTCTAGTGAATCTCCCACTATAACAACACCATCATTGACAAATGTGTTGTTTTTAATACTACTGTTTTCTGAATACCTCAACCAGATACCATATCCCCAGTTGTCTGATATATTGTTGTCATTAATGTTATTATTGTATGAACTCCACAATTCGATACCATTCCAATTCTCTGTTATGTTATTACCAGTAATAGTGTTATTA
>JAHEQB010000112.1 GCA_019561555.1 Methanothermococcus sp. SCGC AD-155-C09 | reverse complement strand
AAATGTCTTTTATTCTATCGTGATTACACGCCTATAATTTAGTATTTGTTGTAAATAAGCATTTTCCTTCTGTCCCCTTAATGAGGAAGGTATTTAGATTTAGATTTAATATAAAAGGAGAGTATTTAGAAATTATTTAGATGGGAATATAAAGAAGACCCTATATAGTTAATATTTTAAACTATAATGTGGTAATTTTAATACTTGAAAAATTTCCTCTGCACTTTCAGTGCTTGGGAGTGTAGGAGGGAGGGAGATGGCATTATAGGATTTCTACTTTTTAAATATTTATTTTCCTTTTATTTGGGTATTTGGATTAATTTTATTATTTTATATTTTTTATTTTTTTTAATTATTTTATTAATTATATTCATAACAAAATTTTTATTTAATCCAATAGATGATCTGGTATAAGGTCCTTGGCAATTAGATCTCCATAAGTTTCCCTTTCTCTAATTATATAGTGTCCCCTATCTCCGGTTATAATCATTCTTGGTCTTCCTCTGGCATTGTAGTTATTTGCCATACTTATACCGTATGCTCCTACATCCAGTATGGCTATAATATCCCCAACCTCAACCTTGGGAAGTTCCCTATTCTTTCCAAAGACATCTGAACTTTCACATAATCCCCCTGCAATATTAACCACCTCTTTTTCTTCCCTTAGGATACAGGGAGTGATTTCATGGTAGGCCTCATATATTGCAGGTCTCATCATATCATTCATACCTGCATCAATCATTACCCACTTTGCACTTGGAGTCTCTTTAATATAATGGACCTTTCCAAGTAATACTCCCGCTGTTGCCACCATACTTCTTCCAGGTTCAAGTATTAGATTTGGTAGATCCACCTTATCTTTATACTCCATAATGGTCCCTATTATGGCATCTGCTAAATGGTATTGGTTTGGTATTTCCCCATCCTTATGATAGGGCACTCCCAATCCCCCTCCTAAATTAACATCCTCTATTTTAATTCCTTCATTTTTTAATTCCACTATAAAATCCATAACTTTTTTTGTTTCTTCTATAAATGGGGATATATCTGTTAATTGGGAACCTATATGGCAGTGTATTCCAACTATATTTATATTCTCCATCTCCTTAGCCATTTTTATGGCTCTCATTGCAATACCTGATTGAACATCCAATCCAAATTTGTTGTTTTTTAATCCTGTGGATATTTTGGGATGGGTCTTTGGATCCACATCTGGATTTATTCTAAATGCAACATTTGCAATAGTTCCCATTTCCTTGGCAATTTCATTTATAAGTATTAATTCACCTATGCTATCTACATTAAAGGATCTTATATTGTTCTCAATTCCCATTATAATTTCATCCCTTGTTTTACAATTTCCATTGAATACTATCTTTTCTGAGGGCACATTGGAAAGTTTTGCAGTATATAACTCCCCTCCACTTACAACATCGGCACCACAACCTAATTTTGATAGCAACTTTGTAATTGCCAAGTTTGAATTTGCCTTGTAGGCATAACACAGTATAAACTCCCTTTCAGTTTCCTCTATGTATTTTTTAAATGCATCCTCATAACTTTTAAAATTTTTTATAATCTGATTCTCACTTATAACATAGAGTGGGGTACCGTACTCCTTAGCCAATATATTTACATCGTATCCATCTATCTTTAAAACTCCATTCTCTATGGCTATCATATCATTTCCAAGGAATTTCATAATCTCACCTAATTTTATTTTAAAATTAATATAATATAAAAGCAATAAGATAAATTATAAATAACATGCCAATAGGATATAATTAACTTAATTTATATGATTTATTTTTGTTTTGTTTATGATAATATTTTAAATTATCTAATTTCCATTCCACTACAATAATAAAAATTTTAAAAAATAATAATTCTAAAATTAATTAATAAAAAAATGATAAAAAATATAATAAAATTATTGTATTATGTATATTCTTATAACTCATATATGTATATTTTTATAACTCCTATTAACTCTTTTTAATACATACTCTTTATAGGGCGTTTTTATGGGTAAAGTCTTTTTATGGTTTCTATGTTTTTTCAATTCCTTATATATATTCTTTATTTTTAGACGTTTTATTATTTTATATTTCTTTTTAAACCTTTTTTTATTTATTCTTTTTATCATTTTTTTATTTATTCTTTTTATTTATTTTTATTTTAATTATTTTTTATTTTATTTTTATTATATTTTAATTTATTTTTTTAATTATAGACAAGCACATAATAATTTAAACCTATTATGGGTATAGGATCAATACTTAAAGGGTTTCCTCTGCACATCCAGTGCTTAGGGGTGTAGGGGAAGGGGGTAGTTATGGGATTTCTACTTTTTAAGTATTTAATTTTCTTTTATTTCTCTAAATGTTTGATTTTTTCCTACATTTTAAGATTTAGGTTATTTTAATTATTAATTTTTTTAATTTTTTTAATATTTTTTTATTTATTTTTATTTTTTATATTTGGATTATAGTTTAAGAAATTATGTTCTTAACTATATTTTACTTTTTATTGCAATACATATAATTATAATTGATAAAGTTTTAAATTATATTTTATTTATCATTTGAATTATTCTATAAAATCATTATAAATCCCATAAATTGTGATAGTATGTTAAACTTAAAAAAAGAATTGGAATATATTAAATACAATAATTTATATCGATACTTAAGAAGAAAGGAAAATAACACCTTAGATTTTTCTTCAAATGATTATCTATGTCTTTCAAAACATCCTGAAGTAATAGATGCTGCAAGAGAAGGATTAAAGTATGGATTAGGTTCCACAGGATCAAGACTAACCTCTGGGAATATAAACCATGAAGTACTGGAGGAGAAAATAGCAGAGTTTAAGGGGACTGAGAGGGCCTTAGTATATCCAACAGGATACTCAACCAATATAGGGGTTATAAGTTCCCTATGTAAAAGGGGGGATTTAATTTTAAGTGATGAATTAAACCATGCCTCAATAATTGATGGATGTAGGCTAAGTAAGGCAGATGTGGAGATATATAACCATTGCAATATAGACAACTTACGAAATATTATAGAGGAAAAAGGAAAAAATTACAACAACATATTTATTATTACAGATGGAGTATTCTCCATGGATGGGGATATTGCACCACTTAAGGATATAATAAAAATAGGTGAGGAATACAATGGAATAGTTATAGTGGATGATGCCCATGGTACTGGAGTACTTGGTAATGGTAAGGGAACCTTAAAGCATTTTAATCTAAAACCTGCAGATAACATAATTCAGATAGGTACCTTATCAAAGGCCATTGGAGGGTTAGGGGGTTTTGTATGTGGAATAGAGGAGGTAATAGAGTACCTTATAAACACATCAAGGAGTTTTATATACTCCACGGCTCTACCTCCCTCAGTGGTCTCTGGATCCATTAGAAGTTTGGAATTAATAGAGGAAGGAGATTTAACTAAGAAGTTACAGGGGAACATAAGGGAGGCCAATAGAATATTTAAAAAATACAACCTTATTAAAGGGGATAGTTTAACTCCAATATATCCCATAGTACTTGGAGAGAAAACCATGGCAACTTCAGAGTATTTAATTAAAAATAAAATATTTGCCATTGGAATTAGGTATCCCACTGTACCAAGGGGTCTTGAGAGGATAAGGATAAGTATAAATGTGGGGCATAGGAGGGAGGATTTTGAGAGATTGTGTAGATTACTTATGATTTCTTTTAATGAGGTCTGATTTTGACGTTTTCTATTTAAGGTTATTTTTCTTATTTTTACTATATAAATATATATTCTTTTATTAAAATAAATTAATATTAGGGGATAAAAAAAATTTAATTAAAAAAAATAAAATAATTATAAAAAAATTTAAAAAATATTTAATTTTAATTTAAAATTTTAATTTAATGTCTTCTATATCTATATATTTAAATTTATTGAAAATCATTAATATTCTTTTTATTTTTTTAGATTATTTTTTATTTTTTTATTTTTAATTATTTTATTCTTTTATATCAATTAGGTTTAAGAAATTATTTTTCCTGAATAGAATATCCTAAGAATTAATCATATACCTTTGTACCTACAACCTTCCTTATTTTATAAAATTCTTCCTTCAATGACTTTGTTATCTCTCCTATGTTGCCATTATTGATAACCCTGCCATCAATCTCTATCACAGGCACCAATTCAGCAGCAGTGCCAGTTATAAATAACTCATCTGCAACATAAAGTTCATGTAATGTGAGCCTCTCCTCTAAAATACTATAGCCCATATCCTTTGCTAAATCTATGACAACATCCCTTGTAATTCCCTTTAATACACTTGAGGATAATGGAGGAGTCTTTATAACCCCATTTTTTACCACAAAGATGTTATCTCCAGTTCCCTCTGCAACATAACCCTCACTATCCAATAAAAAGGCCTCATCAACCCCTGCATAATTTGCCTGAATCTTTGCCAAGATGCTATTTAAATAGTTTAGGGATTTTACAGCAGGATTTAAAACATCCACTGGCAATCTTCTAATTGATGAGGTAATTACTCTAATGCCACTATCTCCAAGTAATGGCTTCATAGGTTCAGCAATGCAAAATACTGTTGGTTCAGGGCATTTTTCAGGATCCAATCCCAAATCCCCAATACCCCTTGTAACTACAAGTCTTATATAGGCATCCCTTAAATTATTTATTTTAACAGTATCAACAACTATTTTTTCCATTTCCTCTTTGGAGTGAGGTATTTTTAAAAGTATGGATTTTGCAGAGTCATAGAGTCTATCTATATGCTCCTTTAATTTAAATATTACTCCATCATAGGCCCTAATACCTTCAAATACTCCATCTCCATATAACAGGCCATGGTCATAAACTGAAATTTTGGCATCCCCCTTATCTACAAATTTTCCATTTAAATATATCTTCATAAAAATTCACCTCATTATAATTACGGAAATAAATAGCACATTAAATTTATTTTCCTAAGGAACTTTAAAATATTCTCTAAATTTAAAGGACTGTTAATTTTTAATACTTATTTACCTTAGGGATGTTTTATGAGTAAAATCCTTTAAGAACTTTCCTTTTATTATTTTTGTATTCTTATATGATGTTTTATACTTATAATTCTTTTTTAATTTTTAATAATTTTTAAAGTAGTAGTAATTTATGTTATTTTTTATATTTTATTATTTTACATTTTTTATATTAAAAATTATAAATTTTATTTATTTATCTATTTTTTATTTATTATTTTTAGTAATTTTTTTTATTCATGATATTTTATTATTTTTTATTTTTTTAATTTATTTTTATTATTTCCTATTTCATCAATGGGAGATATTCCTATTTTTTAATAGCCACGGCACCAACATATACTCCAAAATTCTTTAAAAAGGTTTTGTATATTATTCTATCCAATGGAGAATTTGTGATATTGGTTCCAAAGGTATATTTTACATAAAAATTATATTTTTTTAATATATTTTCAACATCCTTTATACTGTAAAACTTTGTATTTACCTTTATTCTCTTTCCATCTATATACTTTACAATATCTCCTTTTTTATGTTCAATGGCTCTTTTGGTTTTAATTAATCCTCTTTTTTTTAGGGATCTAATTATCCAACCTATGTTATAAACATTTGCAATGGAAAATATAAACACTCCATTTTTTGTTAATATTCTCCTTACCTCCTTAAATGCCCTATTTATCTGCACATGGTTTAAGGCTCCAAAAAGGGATATTACACAATTAAAGGATTTATTTTTAAAGGGAAGATGTTCAGCATTTCCTACAAAAAGGAATTTTCCAGTTTTATTTTTGGCTCTCTTAGCCATCTCCAAGGATATATCAAGACCCACTATATTATAATCCCTCAAATAATCCAATTGTTCTCCTGTTCCACATCCTATGTCCAAAATTAAATAATCCTTTTTAACTTCATTATTTAATATTTCCTGTTCTATGATTCTCATATACTCTATATTTTTGTTTTTGTATATTTTATCATAATCCTTGGCTAATGTGTCGTAGTACTCCATTAATTTTTTCATAATTTCCCATAAAAATAATAAATAATCTAATATAGATATTTATATTTAAATTTTATTTTAATAAAAGTAAAACAAAACTGAATAGAAAGGTATATATATTATGAAATTTAAAGAAAATTTTATTATTTTACATATATTTTTAATTAATTATACCTACCAAACTATATACTAAATAAATCTATTGGGTGATATCTTGCACGTAATGGAAGGATTTCTACCACCTATGTGGTGTGCCATCTGGTATGTTCTATCGGGTATAGTAGTAATCTATGGAGTTATGCAATTGAATAAAATAACAAAGGAGCAGCCAGAGGTAAAGCCATTGTTGGCCGTTGCAGGGGCTTTTATGTTTGTATTAAGTTCCCTTAAATTGCCCTCTGTTACAGGGAGTTGTTCCCACCCATGTGGTAATGGATTAGGTGCAGTACTCTTTGGAGTTCCAATTACTGCAGTTTTAGCCACCATAGTATTACTCTTCCAAGCCCTACTCTTGGCTCATGGTGGTTTAACTACCTTAGGAGCAAATATATTCTCCATGGGTATTATGGGTCCCCTTGCAGGGGTAATTGTATGGAAAATATTAAAGGGAAAAATAAACTCCACATGGGCTGTTATGTTGGCAGCCATTGCTGCAGATTGGATCACTTATGTTACTACCTCTATACAGATTACATTGGCATTTCCAGGAAATGATCCAATGACTACATTAACAACGTTCTTAGGTATTTTTGCCTTTACCCAGGTACCCCTTGCAATTGCAGAGGGTTTATTAACAGCATTACTATGGGACAAGATAAAGGAGTTAAGGCCAGATATACTTTTGAAGTTGGGGCTTATTGATGAAAGTGAAGTTCCAAACTATACTTCTTCATTAAATACCACTACTGGAGGTGCTGAATAAATGGAAACAAAACATATTATTATGATCTTAGGAGTTATAATACTAACTATTGCTCCACTTATAATGCACTATGGTAAAGGGGAGGATGAAGGATACTTTGGAGGGGCAGATGGTGCAGCAGAAGAGGCCATAGTGGAAAAGAACCCAAACTATGAACCTTGGTTTAGCCCACTATGGGAACCACCAAGTGGAGAAATTGAATCCCTTCTCTTTGCACTACAGGCTGCAATAGGAGCCATAATTATAGGGTATTTCATAGGCTATTATAGTTGTAAAAGGGAATTAACATCCCAATAATTATTTTTTATTATTTTTACTATTTTTTTAAAATTTTAGATTTAAATAAATATTTATAATAAAAAATTTTGATTCTCAATAGAGTATTTATAAAAATAGTTTAAAAAATTAAAAAATTATAAATAAGAAATATAAAATAAAAATAATAACCTAAGATTTTAAAATTACTTAAAAAGAAATATATAAAAAAATAAAAATTCTATCGTTATTTTTCCTTAGATGCTCCTAAGCACGGGAAAAGAATAGTATCCTTTAAATAGGATTCAGGTGGATTTATAGTAAAATCCCTTTTATTAATATTGCCCTTTTATAATAATTTTCATGGTTAATTAGGTATTACATGTTTATTTACAATTTTATTTTTATATTTTTTTATAAATTTTTTATAGTTTTTTAATTATATTTTTTAAAATTATTTTAAGGTGAGTTTATGTTAAAAAATATCGTAGACAATATAGCCCATAATAATGAATTACGCCATGTTAATCCAAAATTAAAGGTAATATTTGCAATATCCCTATTGTTAATCTGTGTTTTTTCTAACTCCATAATTGTACCTTTAATTATAGCCCTAATAATGACATCTTTAACAATTTTTAAGGCAAAGGTTCCTTTAAAAATATACTTGCCCCTTATAGGAACTCCTGTGGGATTTGGCATTCTTACTGTAGTACTTATGGCCATCATATACTCTGGAGTTGGGGATAAATTATTCTCTATAGATATTTTTGGTTATAATATTTCCCTCCATGAATATGGGGTAAATATGGGACTTTTGGTATTTAGTAGAATGTTAGGGGGAGTTGCATCTACATTGTTTTTAGTATTAACTACTCCAATGACTGATCTTTTCTATGTTTTAAAGGAGTTAAGGGTTCCTTCATCCATATTGGATATTGCAATGATGATGTATAGGTATATATTTGTACTACTTGATGAAACCATTAGAATAGAAAATGCCCAAAAAACTAGATTGGGATATAAGGATTTAAAAACAACATATAAATCCCTGGGAATTTTAGCAGCCAATTTATTTATAACCTCTTGGGATAGAGGAGAAAGATTATTTACCACTATGAATTCCCGGGGATATAATGGTAATCTAAAACTACTTTCTAAAATAGAATCCCCAAATATTAAATATGTTTTGTTAATTGCTGTATTTGATATACTTTTAATAATTTTACTTTATTTAACAAAGGATTTTAAGGTATTTTGATGATACATATAGATTCCTTACTATTGTTTTAAATATTAATTTTTAATAATTTTTTTAATTTTATTTTAGATTTTATGGCTTTTATAATAATTATAATTAAGAACATAATTTTTTAAACCATACCCTAAAATATAAAAAAATAAAAATAATTAAAAAAAATTATAAATTAAAAATAAATAAAATTAAAATAACTTAAATCCTAAAATATATGTAAAAATGAAATATTTAAAGAAATAAAAGAAAGTAGATACTTAAAAAATAGAAATCCCATAACTACCCCCTCCCCCCTACACCCCTAAGCACTGGATATCAGAGAAAACCCTTTAAGTATAGATACTATACCCATAATAAGTTTAAATTATTATGTGCTTGACTATAATTTTGTTTTTTTATATAATTTCAAAAAAATTATTTATACTAATAAAAAGCCTTAATTTCAAAAAGATCCCTGTAAAAAAATAAAATAACAAAAAATATTTTAAAAAAATAAAAAAATAAAATATAATCCAAGATTCTAAAATAATTAAAAAAAATAGATATTTTAAAAATAAAATCTAACTATTCCTCTTATGTTCCATGCACGGGGGCAATAATCCTTTGATAGGACTTATTATAAAATTTTATTAATCTAAGGTAGGAACTTAAGTATTTCACTTTATTAATTTTTTTATTTCCTATGTTATTTTTATATTATAAATTAAAATTAAGACTTACTTTTAAATATAATTAAAAATAATAATTCTTAAAAAAAATAAAGAATAATTAAGATCAGATAGAAAAATCTAAGATATTAAAATACTTAGAAAGAGAGAAATTATATAAAATTAGAAATCCCTTCATATTCTTATTAATGTTCCCAAGCACTGTGGGAAAGAGAATTCTCCTAAAGAATTTATTACAAATTTCATATTAATTCAATAGGGAGACTTAAATATATTTTCCCTGTATTATTTTATATTTTTCCTTTATTATTTTATTTATTATTTTATAACATTATTTATTTTATAATTATAAATTATATATTTAATTATATCATTTTTATTATTTATTTATAAATTATAAGTTTAATATTTAAAATGTTTAATTAATGTTAAATATACTATATTAAGTGGATAATTATGAAAAAAAATAAAGTGGTAGTAACTGCAGGTACCTTTGATATAATACATCCTGGACATTACAACACCCTTAAATATGCAAAAAGTTTGGGAGATAAATTAATTGTTATAGTATCCAGGGATAAAACCGTTGAAAAAATAAAGGGTAGAAAACCAATAATACCTGAAGAACAACGCCGACTTACAGTAGAGGCACTTAAACCAGTGGATAAGGCAATACTTGGAAGTTTAACTAACAAATTAGAGCCAATATTAAATATAAAACCAGATATTATAGTTTTAGGTCCTGATCAAACAACATTTAACATAAATAAGTTAAAGGAAGAGTTAAAAAGATATAACTTAGACATAGATGTTGTAAAATTCAATCAATATGTAAAATGTCCCTTCCATAGTTCCTATGATATAATCAAAGAAATTATAAGGAGATGGCAAAGGGGAGAAATTTAAGAATATGATTTTAATTATAGTAAGAACAAATTTCTTATCTATTAAAAATATAAAAAATAAAATAATTTAAAATAATTTAAAAAAAATAAAATAAAAATAAGGAATAATTAAAAAAATAATAAAATTATCTAAATCTTAAGATAAATCAAAAGTAAGTACTTATGAAATAATACTTAAAGATATAAAGAAAAATAAAGTATTCAATCATAATGCTTAGGATATAAGAGAAGGCAGATACTTAAGTAAATACTTAAAGGGTAAAAGTTCCATACTACTGTCCTCTTTCTTACTACATCCCTAAGCACTGGAAGTGCCAGAGGAAACCCTCTCTATGTATGGAATTATTATACATAGGATAGTGTTTAAAATGCCAGGTGTTTTACTATAGTATTATAATTATACCCTATGCCTCAAAAACAATATAAAAATTAAAGTCCCATATAAAAAACCTATATCCAAATAAAGAGGGATAATGTGAAGATACTGTTGATACATTCTGATTACTTGGAATTTAAAGTTACAGAAAAAACAAAAATTGCAGAGGATACTGACACATTAGAGGGAAGAATGGAGGATTGTTTAACAGTATTTATGGCTGTTGAAAAGGAAGATGAAAAGAATCAAGAAAATGTTTTAAAAAACACACTAAATGAAATAATAAAAACTGCCGAAAATTTAAAGGTAAATAATATAGTAGTATATCCCTATGCCCATTTATCAAGTGATTTAGCCTCCCCAAAGGTTGCAAGGGAAATACTTGTAGATGTTGAAAGGGAATTAAAGGAAAAAAATTACAATGTATTGAGGGCTCCCTTTGGATGGTATAAGTCCTTTAAGATAAGTTGTAAGGGACATCCCTTAAGTGAATTATCCAGAGAGATTACTGGAGATATGTCCTCCCCTGAAGAGATCTCCATTGATGAAAAAAACAAAGAGAAAAAGGAACCAAAACTTTATCTATTGGATGTAGAGGGTGAGGAACTTATAGAATTGGACAGAAAAAAGATAAATAAAATAATAAAGGATGAAGAATTAAGGGCCTTGGCCATTAAGGAGTTAGGTATAAAGGATAGTAAGGAGGATAAAAGGGAGCCCCCCCATGTAAAGTACATAAGAGAGAAAGAAATTTGTGATTATGAACCTTCCTCAGATGCTGGCCACTTTAGATGGTATCCCAAGGGAAAACTTATTAGGGATCTTTTACAGGATTACATATACAACATAGTTATAGAAAATGGAGGTATGCCAGTTGAAACTCCAGTTATGTATAACTTAGAGAACAAGTCCATAAAGGAACATGCTGATAAATTTGGAGAGAGGCAGTACAGATTTACCCAAGGGAATAAAGAATTGATGCTTAGATTTGCAGCATGTTTTGGACAGTTTATGATGAAAAAGGACATGTACATACTTCCAAAACATCTACCTTTAAAGTTGTATGAACTTTCAACATACAGTTTTAGATATGAGCAGAGGGGAGAGTTAGTGGGTTTAAAGAGATTAAGGGCCTTTACTATGCCAGATATGCATACAGTATGCCTAAATATGGATCAGGCAATGAAGGAATTTGAAAATCAATTTTGGATGTGTCTAAAGACAGGGGATGATTTAAATACCCCATATTCTGTAATATTTAGATATACTGAGGATTTCTTTGAAGAGAATAAAGAGTGGTTCTTTAAAATGGCAAAGGAATATAGGGAAAAATATGGAAAGGGAGTACTTCTTGAATTGATCCCAGAGAGGAGTCATTATTGGGTTGGAAAGGTAGATATGGCAGTAATAGATACTTTTGGAAGGCCCATTGAAAACCCAACTGTGCAAATAGATGTTGAAAGTGCCAAAAGATTTAATATCAAAGTACATGATGGAAACAAGGAAACCTATCCCATAATACTACACTGTTCCCCAACTGGAAGTATTGAAAGGGTAATATGTGGCCTCTTGGAAAGGGCATTTAAGGATTTTGAGAAGGGTTCCCTTCCAATGCTACCTATTTGGCTCTCTCCAATTCAAGTGAGGGTTATTCCAGTTTTTGAAAATCATAAGAATTATGCACTGGGTGTTGCTGAGAGATTAAAGGAAAATAGCATTAGAGTAGATTATGACGATAGAGAGGATAGCGTTGGTAAAAAAATAAGAAATGCAGGAAAGGATTGGGTTCCCTATGTTGTGGTAATTGGTGATGAGGAGGTAGAGAACAATATTTTAACAGTTACAATTAGAAAAAAATCCACATTAAAGAAGAGTTTTAAAGAGAAGATGACAGTAGATGAACTTATTAAAAGAATAAAGGAGGAATCTAAGGGATACCCCTATAGGCCTTTAAGTTTGCCAATATGTTGTTCATTGCATCCTATATTTAAATAATCTTTAACTTTTTATTATTGTCAAACACATGATCTTTTAAACTTATAATCCATAAAATAGTAAAAATAAAAATAAAGAGAATAAAATATAATAAAGAGAAGTACTTTAAGTTCCTACCTTAGGTTAATATAACTTTTATAAGGCCAGTGCTGTCAAAGGATTCTATCCTTTGTTCCAATGCTTAGGGGCACTAAGGAGGATAATGATAGGATATTTACTTTTTAAGTATTTACTTCTTTCTAGATATTTTTAAAATCTTAAATTCTTTTATTCTACTTTAATTTTATTTTAATTATTTTATTTTTTATAATATTTTTTTATTTTTATAATAATTATTAATTTATTATTTTATTTTTTATTATTTTTTATTACTATTGTTTCCATATATATTAAATGGATATTAAAAATTCAATTTTTTTAAGATTTAAAATATTAATATCCACTATTCAGATATTTAAAAATATTAATTTATATAGAGTTAATTTTAATATAAATCTGTTAATATTTTTTATTTGGAGGTGAATTTCTGTGGCAAAAACCATAAATATTACGCCAACCACTAGGCATGAGGGACATGCCAAATTAATATTGGAAGTAGAGGATAATGAGGTAGTAAATAAGGCCTACTATATAAATACTACCCCAGTTAGGGGCTTTGAAACTATGTTAGTAGGAAGACCTGCTGAATTTGCCCCAATTGCTGTTATGAGAATATGTGGTATATGTCAAACTACCCATGGTACAGCATCCTGTGCTGCAATTGAGGATGCAATTGGCTGTGAAATACCTAAGGATGGTAGGTTACTAAGGGAATTGGTTGCATTGGGAAATAGAATGCACTCCCATCCCCTACATCACCTATTAACTGCCGATGATTTTATAAAACCTGAAGAGAAGGATTTAAGAGTTGAGGCCATAAAACTTATTCAGAGAATGAGAAAAACTGGGCAATTGGTTGTAGATATTGTAGGGGGAGAGGGAATTCACCCACCTAACATAGTAATAGGAGGCATGAGAACAAATATTTCTGAAAGGGCCAAGGCAAAGTTATACTATGCATTAAAACAATATGAAAAGGATGCCTACAATATGTATGAGATATATACAGGACTAATTGAGAGATACCTTGAAGAAATTGGTATTCCTGATTTAGGATCTCATACTTATCCATACATAGCCTCCCATACAACCTTTGGAGATAAAGAGGCCATAAAATGGGATAGAGTTGTGGAGATACCTCCTCAGAGATACTATGAAAATAGAGAGGTTGCCGAAAGCACCTCAGTAATGATACCCCTTTATGAGGGAGTTCCTGTTGAAGGGGGACCAAGGGCAAGAATGGCTAAATTTGGAAACTTTAAGATAGGCGGAGGTGCAATGGATATAAACATTGCAAGGGCCAAGGAAAACTTAGGGGCTGTTTATAGGGCCATGGAAATACTTGATGAATTAAATATAAATGGAAAAAGTAAGGTAACTCCTGAATATAAGGATGGTTCTGGAATAGGTGTTCATGAGGCTCCAAGAGCCACAAATGCCCATTTTGCAGAGGTTGGAAAGGATGGAAAGATTAAATCCTATAAAATCATTGCTGCATCAACATGGAACTTCCCTATAGTTGAAAAGGC
Source organism: Methanothermococcus sp. SCGC AD-155-C09 (assembly GCA_019561555.1). Lineage (GTDB taxonomy): Archaea > AGJL01 > Methanococci > Methanococcales > Methanococcaceae > Methanofervidicoccus. The sequence continues at coordinate 10,019 of JAHEQB010000112.1, read as the reverse complement.
AATTGAAGGCTATCCTCATCAGCATGCCGAAGTTATAATGCGTGCCTATGATATATGAGCCTCATGTGCAGTCCATATAATTGTAAAGGATGAGGAAAGTAAAGAAGTAATGGAAGTAAGAAAGATTTAAGGCTCAAAGGGAACCATTATGGACCTAGAGCATTTTAATAATTTTGATAATATACTATATTTAAAATAAATAAAAAAATAAATTAAAATTAATAAAAAAATAATAACTACAGAAATAGATATTAAAAATTGGTAATACCATGGAAGAGCCTGATTTAACCCTATCCTACTTTAAGGAAATAATGGTTTTAGGTTGTGGCAATATATTATTTGCAGATGATGGTTTTAGTGTCCATGTAATTGAAAAACTTCAAGAAATACTATCTGAAGAGGAAAAAGAAAAAGTGGCCCTTGTAGATGCTGGTGCTGGGGCACCTCAACAGGTTCTTTCATTGATGGATGAGACCTCAAAAACCAAGAAAATAATAGTTGTGGATGTAATAGACTATGGATTAAACCCAGGGGACATAAAAATACTTGAAAAGGAGGATTTACCTAATCCTAACCATGATAAATTGGATATTCATAACTGGCCCCTTGCAAGAATTCTAAGGGAGATATGTGATAAATACAATATTGAGTTAAAGGTAATAGGTTGTCAAGTTAAATATCTCTCTGAGCCTGATGTAATTATTGGATTAAGTGAGGAAGTCCAAGGGGCAGTGGATAGGGCTGTAGATATGATACTAAAGGAAATAAGATGCAATACTGAACAAAATTAAAATAAAATATTTAGGGGGAGATATTATGGTAACTGTGGCATATGTGCAATTAAGTGGTTGCTGTGGATGTTTAATTTCATTATCAGATACCTATGAAAAACTTATAGATATTTTAAACAGTATAGATTTAGTATATTGCCAAACATTGGCAGATGCAAGGGAGATTCCCAATGCTGATATTATAATGGTAGAGGGGGCAGTATGTCTCGATGACCACCATGCCATGGAGGTGGCAAAAGAGGTTAGAGAAAAGGGAAAGATATTAGTTGCATTAGGGGCATGCTCAGCAATTGGTGGCATTACAAGATTCTGTAAAGGGGGACAGATGCCAAAACCAGTTCAAGGCTCCTTCTCTGCACTAAGTGAAGTAGTAAAATGTGATTTAGCAGTACCTGGCTGCCCTCCATCTCCTGAATTAATAGTAAATGTAATTATTGCAGTTTTAAATGGAGATATGGAGTACCTAAGTCCCTTTGCCAAATACGCTGAGAGTACAAGTACTTCCTGCGGGTGTGATTTGATAACCAATGTTATAAATAAATCCCTCTGTATGGGTTGTGGAGTTTGTACTTCCTCCTGTCCTACAAGGGCCATAGAAATGATAGAGGGTAGGCCTTTAGTATCCTCTGAATTATGTATAAAATGTGGAGTATGTTCCTTCCAATGTCCAAGAATTGAATTGCCCAAAGGAGTATGTCAATTGGATGAGGAATAATAAATTTTAATTTATTTAATTATTTAATTATTGAATATCATTTATTTACCTAAATGGATATTAATAGAGGTGATTATATGGATCCCTTTGGAAAGTATAATAGTATAATCTCAGCAAGGGCCACAGATAAAAGGATATTAAAAAAATCCCAGGATGGAGGGATAGTTTCTGCTGTATTCATTTATGGGTTGGAAAATGGCCTATTGGATGGAGTTATTGTTGCAGACAAGGGAGAGAAATTTAAGCCTGTACCAAAGGTTGCCACAACGCCAGAGGAGGTTATTGAGGCAGCAGGTACTAAATATACTGTATGTCCAAATATAAGTCTTTTGAAAAGTGCCGTTAGGGAGTATGGCTGTGATAGGATTGGGGTTGTAGGTACTCCCTGTCAAATAATATCCACAAAAAAGGCCATTAAATACCCAGTGGGATTTAGACATTTAACAGATAAGATTGCATTAACTGTTGGTATATTTTGTATGGAAAACTTCCCCTACAATGGTATGAAAACAGTGGTAGAGGAACTTTGTGGTATAAGATTGGAGGATGTTGTTAAGGTGGATATTGGAAAGGGTAAATTCTGGGTATATACCAAGTGGGGAGAAACAAAATCTGTTAAATTAAAGGAAACCCACCCCTATGAACAGATAGCCTGCCATGTTTGTACTGACTATACTGCAGAATTGGCAGATATTTCAACAGGTTCCGTTGGAAGCCCAGATGGTTGGAGTTCAGTGTTTTTAAGAACTAAGAAGGGAGAAGAAATTATTAATAAGATGGTAGATGAGGGCTATTTAGAAACTAAGCCTATTGATGAGGGTAAATTTGGATTGGGCATACTTAAAAAACTTGCATTGACTAAGAAGGAAAAGAACCTTAAAGAAATTGAATATAGAAAGGAGTTAGGCCTACCAGTGCCTATTATAGAATAATAATTTAATAATATATTTTTATAAAATTATTTTTTAAAGTCATGATTAATTTTATAGTTATTAAATTATAATCTTAAAAAAACTATCTATATAAATAAAAAATCTTAATTTCAAAAGAATAATTAAAAGAACAATAATAAAAATTAATAAAATAAAAAATAAAGAAACAATCAAGATAAAAATAGAATTTAAGATTTTAAAATACTCAAAATAAAGTAAATAATAATAGGTAAAAATCCTATATTATCCTCTTTATGCTCCTAAATACTATGGAAAGGATGAACTTATTACAGAATTGTCATTATAAACCTTAGTTTAAGGTAAGGTAGAGATCATATTTAATGTAAAATTTCTTTATTAATATTTTATCCTTTTAATTATATTATTTAATAAGATTATAAGTTTAAAATATTATGTCCTTGAGTGTAAACTAAAAATATAAAATTAACAAAAAATTGCAACAAATAGAATAAATCTTGGAATAAAAAATAAATTAATACATCTAAAAAGGATATTCTCCTTAATGTATCTAAGTATAGGAAAAACAGGAAGAATTTTCTCAGAGGAATTATTATGGTAGAGAATTAAAGTATTTTAATATTTTATTCCCTATTATTTTTATTGCATTATTTATTTTATAAATTGTTAGTTTAAAATATTTTTATGTTTAATTATAAATAAATAATTATTAAGTAGTAAATTAACATTCTACATTTTATAAAGTAAATTTCACATTTTATTTTATCTAAATAAAATTAGTACTAAATTACAAAGAATTAGTATTTTTCAATAAACCTTTTTTATTTTAATAATAGGGGGTGGTACAATGGATTTAAATTGTCCCTATAATATCATATTAATAATATTCATTGTTGCATGTATTACATTGGTTGTATTCCAGTATAGTAAAAAAGAATGGATTAAACTGCCATATCAACTTATTATAGATCGTATATTTATTTTTTCACTTATAAATGTAATAATAGGTATAGCATCGGGAATTTTTAGTTGCATGATTTCTAAAAGTGACCCAATTGGAGCATATATATTACTGGGCATATCTACAATGATTTTAATGACAAATTCAATAGTTGTTGTATTATGTAATAATTTATACAATGTTAAAAAAAATATTTCAAATGAAGAAATTCCAATAGATATTCGACTTAAAGAAGATTTAGGAATACTATTTATTGCTAGTTTATTAATAGTTGTAGCAATTATTTTGTATGTGATTATATAGGGGATGTTTTTTATTATAGTTAAGAACATAATTTCTTAAACTATAATCTAAATATAAAAAATAAAAATAAATAAAAAAATATTAAAAAAATTAATAATTAAAATAACCTAAATCCTAAGATATAGGAAAAAATTAAATATTTAGAGAAATAAAAGGAAGCAAATACTTAAAAAGTAGAAGTCCCATTTAACATACCCTCCTCCCCCCTACACCCCTAAGCACTGGATGTGTAGGGGGAACCCTTTAAGTATGTGATCCTATATCCATAATAAGTTTAAATTATTATGTGCTTGTCTATAAATTAATAATATTTTAAAAATATTTTTTATAATTTTTTTAATTAATTTTTTAATTATATATTAACTATTTATAAATTTTACATATTAAATTTATAAAATTATGTTAAATATATTGTCAAATGATAGATTTAATTATATAAAAGGTACATATTATGAAAATAATTGGAAAAATGGGAAATAAATCAATAAAAAATATAGATAAAATAGATTTATTTAACAACGATAACTTCAAAGGATTTTTAATAAAATTGGCGGATAACGTAAATGTGGCAGAGGGAGTTAATGCCATCGAAAGTATTTTAAGATGTATCTATAGAAATCAGCCCATATCCACGAAAAAAATAGCCCAATATACAAAATTGCCATTACCCATCGTATCAAAAGTAAGAACAATCTTAGAAAGAAATAGAATATTAAGTAGAGTAGAACAGGGAGCCATATATTCCAAGTATGGAATAAAGTTAATTAATAAGCATCTAAACTTTAAAATGAAACATGATTTAAAATGCCCTAAATGTGGAGGGAAAGGAATATTACTTGATGAAACCTTCAAAAAAATACTTAAAAAACATAAAGAGTACACAAAACTTAGGCCTACTGTAAATACCTCCATAGATCAATCCTTTGCAACTCCTGAGACTGGAGTATATAGGGCAGGGATTATGGCAGATAGGGGCGATTTAGAGGGAAAAAGGGTATTATTCATAGGTGATGATGATTTAACCTCCTTGCCAACGGCAATGACGGATTTTTGTGAGGAAGTTGTGGTTATGGACATAGATGATAGATTATTAAATCTAATAGATAAGATATCCAAGAGGGAAAACCTTAATATTAAAACCATTAAACAAGATTTTAGAGAAACATTAATTAAAGAATATACAGGGGCTTTTGATGTAGTATTTACTGACCCTCCCTATACCTTAGATGGATTAAAATTATTTTTATCAAGATCTGTTGAGGGATTAGGGGAAGGTAGTAGTGGGGTGCTTTATTTAGCCTTCTCCCATAAGCCCATGGAAGAATACTTGGAAATTCAGAAAATCATAAACAGTATGAACTTTGCAATATATGAACTTATTCCAGGATTCAATACCTATGAAGGCTCCGAGATAATAGGAAATACTACCTTTTTGGCCAGATTAATGGGAAAAAATTTAAAAAAATTTAAAAATAAGGAGATTGATTTAAATAAATTATACACTGGAGAAGTAAAGCCAACAATTAGATATTACAAATGTTTAAATTGTAATAAGATCCATAGTGTAGATGGTAAGTCTCTTCGTATAGAAAATTTAATTTGTAATTGTGGAGGAAAAAAATTTAAAATGATTAGGAGAGAGAAAGTAAAAAAATAAAGATAAAAGATTAGTATGTTTTATTTTTACTTTTTCAAAAGGAAGTAAAAGCATAAAAAAGTAAAATTTCCATTATTCTCCTTATGCTTCTAAGCACGGGAGAAGGATAAAACCCTTTGACAGAATGACATATGAAAATTTCATATTATCTAATAGGGGACTTGAAAATATTTTTTCTTTATTATTATTTAATCCTTTTTATTTTTAATATTATTTAATTTTAAATAAAACTTAAATAAAACTGAGATTATGCTATTGATCATAGATATAAATCATGGGGCACTGGATATTGCCAAGGAGTATTATAACTTAGATCATAGGGATATTTTTATTTGGGACATATATGGAAAATTAAAAAAGGATAAAAATATTTTAAAAAAATATAGTGAAATAATTAAATATTTTAATATAATTCCCCCTGAGAATAAACCAGATTTTTCCAAGTACGGGGAAGTAATTGCCCCTATTCATTGTCCAATTGATTGGGATTTTACCTCATTCCATGATGCCACTTCAGAAATCATAAGGATAAAGTACAACAACCTATATAAAAAATTTATAGAAATTACAGGAGTAAAGGGAAAAACTACCACAACGGAACTTATATACCATATATTAAGTAAGGAATATAATGTTTTTATAAATAACAGTAATAGGGGATCCATTACTCCAGTATCAGTACTAAATAGTATAAATCTATTAAATGAAAAAAACACCCTTGATTCCTATGATATATTTATATTTGAAGTATCCTTGGGCATAACTTCCTGTAGGTACGGAGCCCTTATAAATATTCTTGAAAACTATCCCATTGGAGGGGGTTTAAGAGATTCTCTGATTGCCAAAATGTCCTCTATGAAAAATGCTGAAAGGGCATATATAAACAGAAGGGTTTTTGAAGAATACTCCTATAGGAATTTTAAGGATATTAAATTAAACAATTTAATTGAAATAGATGATAAAGATATAGAGATACTCTCTAAATATCCCTTAAGATATAGGTATAATGGAAGGGTTATAGAATTCAATAAAAAATTATTTGGAACTCACTATATAGAAAATTCCTTATTTGCCATAAACATCTGTAAAAATTTTATGGATTTAGATGGGATTATCAATAGAATACCTTCCTTTAAGATAAAAAATAGAATGAATATAATCTCCCACAATCCCTTAATTATTGAAAATATAAATCCAGGTCTTGATGTTAAAGCAATGGATCATGCCATCAATGATTTTAAAGGGGCCTTCAATAGGGGGATAATTGTGATTGGCGGAGATTTTGGATGCACCTGTGAGGAAATAGATGTAGAGAGGTTGGTTAATGTAGTAAAAAAATATAATAAATACTTTAAATTTATATTTACTGGCCCATTGGGAAGGGAATTAAGGGAATATGTTGGAGGGACCTATCTTGATAAATTGGATAATTTTTATAAAAAATATCCCTCTGCAAATACTTTAATACTATATAGAAAATCCATAAATTAAGGATAACAATCAAATCTGGTAGATGGAGTTATCTCCCCAGAGATATTCTTGGTTAGCAATACCCTAACTTCCTCTATGTCATAATTTCCAAGGAGGTACATCATCTTAACAAGAACTACCTCAGGGGGCATATCTTGGCAGGGAATTACCCCTAACTTTTGAAGTTCTCTACCATTTGAATATACATTCATATTTACCCTTCCATTTATAGTTTGAGATGCCATAGCCACTAATAACCCACTATCTATGGCATACTTTATATTTTTAAATATACTTTCTGGAGCATGCCCTAACCCAGTACCCTCCAATACTATGCCCTTATAATTGTTATCCACATAGTAATTTATTATATTTCCATCTATCCCAGGATATATCTTTATTAGGGTAACCTTTTCCTCTAAGTTAGTATTTATTTTAATTTCATTATCCTTATCCTCTACCTTATTTACCTCCCTTAGGTATTCAATTTTCCCTGAAGTTGGAAATATCTTTGCAATGGGAATATTATTTATTGATTTAAAGGCATCCCTTCTTGAGGAGTGGCATTTTCTAACATTTAAACCCTCATGGAGATAGCAAAAAGTATCTCCGCTCTCTCCATGCATAACAACATAAACCCCCTTAATAGGTTCAGTGGATGCAATTACTGCTGATATGAGATTTAATGCTGCATCTGAGGAGGGCCTATCACTACTTCTCTGGGCTCCCACAAGTACAATGGGTATGTTGGCATCTATCATAAAGGACAGGGCACTACCTGTGTAGTGCATGGTATCTGTACCATGGGTTATAACAATCCCATTGGCTCCATTCTCCACCTCTTTTTTAATCTCCTTGGCAATAATCTTCCAATGATTAGGCAGTATGTTTTCACTTAATATATTCATTAGAGGCCTACCAGATATATTTGCAATCTCAAGTAATTCTGGCACTGCCAATATTAGGTCCTCTGCCTTAAATGCTGGATGAACTGCTCCTGTGTTGTAATCCACTCTGGAGGCCACAGTGCCCCCAGTGGATAGGATGGATATGTTTTTTAGGTTTTCTCTTTTTTCAATGTTTATCTCTGGTTTTTTGTAGGTTGGAGGTTTTCCAATCTCTATTTTTTCTATGGATAGGATATTGTCCTTTGAAATACCTATGTTGTATCCATTTTTCATTTTAATAACCAATATATCTTTATCTAAGGAGGGCATGACAGTACCTGTGTATTGGGTATTTTTCGTTTTTAGGGATATTAAGTCCCCAACATTGTAATCCCCTATGTTATTTTTATTTTCCATATTTTACCACCTGTGATTATAGTCAGGCACATAATAATTTAAACTTATTATGGATATAGCATTCATACTTAAAGGATTTTTTCTGCACATCCAGTGCTTAGGAGTGTAGGGGGAAAGAGGGTAGGTTATAGGATTTCTACTTTTTAAGTATCTGCTTTCTTTTATTTTTCTAAATGTTTAATTTTTCCCTATATTTTAGGATTTAAGTTATTTTAATTTTATTATTTTTTAGATTATTTTATTTTTTTAATTTTTTTATTTATTTTTTATATTTAGATTATGGTTTAAAAAATTATGTTTTTAATTATAATTATCCTAATAAAATAATTATTAATTATAATTTTTATAATATACTTTATTTTTCTTGGATTAATTTACCTTGCTATATATAGTTTTTTTATTTTAAAGTTTTTCTCATTTGGTTATTTGTTAAAATAAGGTAGGATTTTTAATCTCACATCGATTGTGGTTTATGATTATTTTATATATTTAGATTTAATAATTTATTGAGATTTAGACTAATTAGGGAGTTCTATTTGGTTTTATTGTGCTTTTCTTGTGGATTTTCTTTATTTATTTTATTTAATTTATTTTAGGGTAATGTGGATTAAAATATTATCAAGTCGAAAGTTTTTATATAGGAGTGTTCTTATTATAGATTCGAGATAGAAAGGTTTATATGGGAGAAGATACAACCTTCTTTATAGTAAAATAAGAAAAATTCCCATCTGTTAAAATCAGACCATTTACGAGCAAAGGGAGTAAATCGTAAAAATTTCGAAGGAATTTTGAGATTGTGGGATGGAAACTGCATAAATATTGATAAATTATCATTGACAAAAAAAATTTTTTAAATATAATGTTTTTAAGGTCAATTATTGACCTTTAATAAAAAAATAAAGGTGAAAAAATGATAAGTGAAAAGTTACTAAAAAAGTTAAATGAGCAAATGATGAATGAGTTTTATTCTGCTAATTTATATTTGCAAATGAGTGCATGGTGCAATCATGAAGGATTTGAAGGATCTGCTAAATTTTTAAGAAATCATGCAGAAGAAGAAATGGGACATATGGAAAAATTTTTTGATTATATTCAAGACATTGATGCGTTACCAATTATTGATGCTATTGAAAAACCGAAATCAGAATTTAAAGACTTAAAACATGTTTTTGAAACTGCTTATAAACATGAAAAAGTAGTAACATCTCGTATCCATGAGATTGTAGAACTTTCTTTATCGGAAAAAGATTTTGGAACTTTTAACTTTTTACAGTGGTATGTTGAAGAGCAACGTGAAGAAGAAAAACTGTTTAAATCTATATTAGATAAAATAAATATGGTAGGATTAGAAGGGCGCGGTCTATTTATGGTAGATAGAGAGATTGGATCGATGAAAGATAGAGAGATTGAATCGATTAAATAAACATTTTTATACTTACTTTTATTAATGTTATGTTAAGGGAGGTTGGTATAAGAGCTATTTCGTCTATCTTCTCCCTTTAGCCTTCATCCTTTGTATGGTAATAGAAGATATTATAGATAGGGCTATTAAGTAAGATTAAGGTTTTATATGGCAGAAATTTTTTAAAAAAAAGGATGTAAAAAGAACTAAAATGTCCTTTTAAACTCTGGATAACTTTCAATTCCACACTCTATTACATAAGTCCTTCAATTTCATTTTCTTCGTTGGTTCTAAACTTTATAATTTTATTAATTATATAAAGTATAATATAAGAAGAAATAAAAGCAAAAATACCCACTACAATAATACCTTTTAATGTTAAAATCAGACCATTTACGAGCGAAGCGAGTAAATCGTAAAAATTCCGAAGGAATTTTGAGATAGTGGGATGGAAACACATTATTTTTCGTTTATAAACTAATTGTAATAAAAAATAAAATAATTA
>JAHEQB010000111.1 GCA_019561555.1 Methanothermococcus sp. SCGC AD-155-C09 | reverse complement strand
TATACTGTTATCAACAATACTGTTATTGCTTGAATTATATACGTAAATACCATACTTGTTGTTCGATGTTATATTATTATCAATAATACCATTATTACTGGAACTACTTAACTAGATACCATACCTGTTGTTCGATGTTATACTGTTATCAACAATACTGTTATTGCTTGAATTATATACGTAAATACCATACTCGTTGTTCGATGTTATACTGTTATCAACAATACAGTTATTGATTGAATTATATACATAGATACCATCATACCTGTTGTTCGATATATTATTACCAATAATACTGTTATTACTGGAACTACGTAATTTGACACTTAAACTGTTATTCAATATATTATTATCAATAATACCGTTATTGCTTGAATTATATACATAGATACCACACTCGTTGTTCGATATATTATTATTGGTAATATTATTACTATCAGAGTTCACTTTAATACCTGCGTATGGCCAACTCCTACCAGAATTCCTAATCCTAAATCCTTCAATAATAACTCCATCTGCATTGATCTCTATCACATTCCCAGAATTATTCCCATCAATAATACAATTTCCTGGCCCATTCTCAGATCTCAAAGTTATACTCTTATTTATAACTAAATTTTCATAATAAGTTTCATTCCTAACAATTATTACATCTCCATCCTTAGCAGCATCTATAGCCCCTTGAATTGTTGAATAGTTATCAGGAACGTATATAGTGCCCCCATACACAGAGGCAGCACCTACAAATAGAGCCATTAGAAATAATATAAAATATGTCTTTTTCATAGTATCACTTCTTTATATTTTATAGATATTTGGAAATCTTTTCAATTATATATATTAATTTTTTGTATATTACTTATTTATATACTTCGATTATTATTAATTACCATTACATAATAAGGGAAATATTGACAATACAAACATTATAAGAATTATTAAAATAAAAATAATTTAAAAAAATTAAAATATTTAAAAATAGATATTTAAAAAAATAAAAAAAATAAAAGAGTAAAAATCCAATTCTCTTTAAATACATACAAAAATATTTAAAAAAGGATATATTGTATTAAATTAAATAAATATAAATTAATAACTTCTTTTTATTATTATATTTATAACATATTTTTAAAATATATATTAAAAAATTATTATATCTATTATAAAAATATATTAATTTAATATGTAATTATTTTATAATCATAAAATATAATTACCCAACTCAATTTCAAAAGAATCGTTATCTCATAAAAAAAATAAAAATAATAATCATTTAAAAAATAAAACAGAAAATAAAGATTTTAAAATACTAATCTAAGATAAAAAATAACAAAAACATAAAAAATATTAAATACACATACTACATTAAAAGTATTTAAAAAATTAATAACTTTTGAATTTTTATTAATATATAAATTTAAAATAATTGGTGATACCCTATGGCATCTGAAGATATAAAAAGTCTTGTTAATGACCTTCAAAATCAGATTCAAAAGGAATCTAAGGACTTGGAATTAATCCTAACAATAAATTATTTAATAAGTTTAGTGGAGCCTAAAAAAAGAGAGATTTTCAAAAGAGCAATTGATAGTGCTGAAAGTATGGAAGATGCCTATCAAATATTGGATACCTTAAAGATGCAGATTGGAGCCCAGGGGGCTAGAAAGTTATTAAAATTGTAAATACTCTAATAACATCCTATATTATTTTTTTATAACCTTTTATTGATTGTTTATGGACAATAGTACAATTCCCCCAATAATTAAAACTATTCCAATCATCTGATTTATAGATAGATGCTCTTTTAGAAATATAACTGCCAATATCGTTGTAATGGCAGGCCCTATTGAAGATAGTGGCACAACAATACTGGCTTTTCCCTTATTTAGCATATAGTATAGAAGCAAACTCCCTACTACCACCATAATAGCAGAAATTATTCCATACAATAATATTTTCCCATGTAGATGCCACAACCTCTGGGGTTCTTTAAATATTATAACTATGCATAAAATTATTCCCACAATATTTACAATTATCCATTGTATGAAGGGGTCCCTTTCAGAAACTATCTTTGCAAAGAATGTGCCAACACCATACAAAAATGCAATAATAACCCCCGCTATAACTTCGTTGATAATACCACCAAATTTAAATTTTTTTTATAAAAGTAGTATTATTTTATTTATTTTTAATATTATTTCTATTGTTATTTTATTTTTCTTTATAAATAGGTTTATGGTAGAGTATATAATTAGTACTTAATATTAACTTATTTCCTAAGAACTTTAAAAAAAATATTATAAACTTTTATTAATCTTTTAAAATTAATTTTTTAAACTTTTTATGCTCAAAGATAGAGTCCTAACATTACTTTAACATAATGGCATGCCCCTACTGTAATTTGGGAGTCTTACTTTTAAAAATCCTTTGAAAAATAAATTTCGATCATTCTTATTATTTTTTTATTTTTTTTAATTGTAATTATCCAATATTTTGAACATATAATTTATAACACAAATAATATAATAAAAGATAAAATATTAGTAAATAAATTTTACTGCAAATATACTCCTGCATCCTTAAACTAAGGTTTATAATGATATTACTATCAAGAAGTACCCTTTCCTTAGTGCTTAGGAGTATTAAGGAGATAATGAAGGGATTTTTACTTTTTATGTTTTTACTTCTCTTTAAGATTTTAAAATCTTAGATTTTTTTTGATTTTTTTATTACTTTGTTATTTTATTTAACAATTTCAAGATTATTTATTTTTATTTTATATTTTTAATTATTTATTAATAATTATTTATTTTTTAAAATAATTTTTTTATTATTTTATTTTAGTTATTTTTTTATTTTAATTTTTATAATAATTATTATTTTTTTAGATCCTTATTGAGAATTAATTTAAACCTTCCAATTATTGATCTCTTATTCCTAATAGATTTTTTATTTATTACAATTTAATTTTTTAGACCCTAAAAAAAATAAAAATACCTATAAATTAATAACCTTGGCATCCTTAATATTATCAAGTTTTTTTAATTTATATAATACGTCCTCAGGTATTACATGATCCACATTGAGGACCATTATACTTTCCCCCCCTGGCTCCATTCTTCCAACTTGCATACCTGCAATGTTTATTCCATATTCTCCAAGGAGCAACCCAACTTTACCTACCATACCTGGCCTATCTATGTGTTTGATTATACATATTATACCCTCTGGTCTAATATCTACACTGTATTTATTTATCTCTCTAATTACTGGCCTACCCTCAACAATGGAGCCTATAATAGATACCTTTTCTGATTTCCCCTTTGCTATTACCTTTAGGGCATTGCCATACTCGCTCTCTGATATAGTTCCCTCTACTATTCTTATATTTCTATTTTTTGCCACAGTAGGGGCATTTATTAGATTAACCCCTGCAAGTAGTATTGGAGATAGCATTCCCATTAAAAAGGATCTCTTTATTAACTCTGTGTCCTCCTTGGCTATCTCGCCGGCGTATATTAATTCTATCTTTTCTATGGACTTATCAAGTAATTGTATTGTCATAAGACCCATTTTCTCTGCAAGTATCATGTAGGGTTTTATTTTACCCATTTTTTCAGAGGGCACCATAGGAAGATTTACAACATTCTCAGCAGATTCTCCCCTAAGTATCTTTACAACTTGTTCGGCAACTATTGTACCTGCACTCTTTTGGGCCTCTGCTGTAGAGGCTCCCTGATGTGGAGTTCCAATTACATTATCAAGGGTTAGTAGTGGGTTATCCTTTGGAGGTTCCTCTTCAAAAACATCAAGTGCAGCAGATCTTATTTTTTTATTTTTCAATGCCTCATAAAGGGCCTTTTCATCTATTAGTCCCCCTCTTGCACAATTTACAATAGTTGCGTTTTTTTTCATTAGGGAGATCTGATCCTTACCAATTATATATTTGGTCTTTGGAGTTAAGGGAACATGTAGCGTAATAAAATCACTAATTTTACATAGTTCGTTAATATCCATTAATTTAACACCTAAACTATTTGCAACATCCTCAGGAATATAGGGATCATAACCTACAATATTCATTCCAAAGGATTTTGCCCTCTCTACCACCTGCTGGCCAATTCTACCTAAGCCAATAACACCAAGGGTTTTACCATAAAGTTCCAAACCTTTAAAGGATTTTCTATCCCATACTCCCCTTTTTAACGAGGCTGTGGCCTGAGGAATATTTCTTGCTGCAGATAACATAAGGCCCATAGTCAATTCTGCTACAGAGATAGAAGAGGCATCTGGGGAATTAACTACAATAATACCCAACTCTGTTGCATACTGCAAATCAACATTATCAACACCAACTCCTGCTCTTGCTATAATCTTTAATTTCTTGGCATTTTTCAAAACATCCCTTGTTAATTTTGTCCCACTTCTAATAACTATTACATCAACATCCTTTATTTTTTCTTTTAACTCCTCAGGGGTTAAGTCCATTGCTATTTCCACATTACCCACTTTACTTAATATTTTAATTGCATCCTCATGTATTCCATCGGTAATCAATATTTTTACCATAAAATCACTCCCTTTTAGGATATTTTCTAAATAGTACGCTATTGTTTATAAATGCCCATATATAAAAAATATTTGGGACATATATATAGTTTAATATTTATTATTTAAAATTAAATGTGCTAATAATTACAATATTAAAAATTAATTTATAATATATTTTAACATAAAAATGGAGGCTGTCAAGTTAAAACCTCCAAAAATTTTACCCTTTCTTTAACTTAGAGAAAAATCCTTCAACTGCATTTCTACTACCAAAGGTTTCATGCCTATATCTCAATCTCAATACCTTAAAAGCCCAGGGATACCAGGGTCCCTTATCAACAACAAATTCTGGCCTGTTTTTACAGTATTTAAGAACCTTTCTGAGAAATACGTAGGTTTCAAAACTACTTCTACCCTTAGAAACCCATATGGCCAAGCACTCCTTATTTTCAACATCTATAGCGCTCCAAACAAAGACCTGGATGTTCTCAATCTCCGTTTGTTTCATCTATGGCTATAAGGCCCCTATTCCTTTTTTCAGGTGGTTTAATAACTTCCTTCATTTTGTGATAGTATGTTCTTACAGACTCATAACTTATTTTTTGTTGGAAAGGAAATATAATTTTGCTAACTCTTATAAGAGAAAGTACTAAGGAGTATAACAATGCTTCAATTACTTTTCCTAATTCTTTTTTATTTCTCCTGAAGATTTTCCTATTTTTTGATTTTATTTATCAGATAATCTAGCGGTGATCCCATAAATTATATTATATAGTTATTATTAATAATTTTATTTATGTTTTATCTTGACAACCTCTAAAAAATCTATAATGAAAATTAATTTTATATTTTATTTAATATATTTAATTAAATTATATAATTAATTTATGAAATTATAAATATATAAATTATATATTATATTAAAAAAATAAAAATCTTAATAATATGTTTAATTAATACTATACTATGTAAAATAATTATTTAATATTTTATTATTTATCTATACTATGTAAAATAATTATTTAATATTTTATTATTTATCAAGGTGTAGGCAATGGATTACCTAAATGTGAAAAAGGATATTAAAGAAATATCAAATAAAATAAAGGAACTTTATGAAGAAGTAGCAGAGTTAAAGAAAAAAAGGGATGAGGCAAATGAATTGGTGAAATCCCATAAGGAAAAAAGAGAAGAAATTAACAGAATAGTTAAGGAAAAAATAGAAAATGTGAGGAATTTAAAAAATGATAGAAATAAGTTAATAATAGAATTAAAAGAAGTAAATCTAACTAAGGATATTATAATCCAAAAAATAAAGCATTTAGAAACCATATTAGAAACTAAATGTCCCTCATTAGAAAAAGAAAAGGAACTTGTTGGGGAAATTGAATACTATAGAAAATTTCTTGAAAAAAGTAATATCATAGATGAGTTATCTAAGAAAATAAAGGCATTATCAGAGGAGATATCAGAGTATGTTAAAAAATCTTCAGAAGAGCATCAAAAGGTATTAGAATATGCTAGGGTTAGTGCCGAGAATCATCAAAAACTTATGGAAAAATATAATGAAATAAATAAGTTAAAGAAAAAATATAATGAACTTAATGAAAAAATTAAAAATAATTCCAATAAAAATAAAAAAGAAAGGGAAGTTAAAAACCAGAAGAAAAAAGAGAACACAGAGAAAAGGGAAGAATAACTTTTAAAGATAATATTAATAAAAAGACATATAATTTTTAGGAAGGGTTTAATAATGGCAATTGTAGTTAAGCCATATAGAATAATAAATAACTTACCAAATCTAAGAAATGAAGAAAAAATGCTCCTTGGAACTGATGGTAGTGTTACCAACCTCTTGGAGATATTATTTAATGGCGAAGTTACTGTAAAAACCATTTCTCAGGAAATAATCGATAATATAAACCATAGAAGTGTAGTTCTTAAAATAAAGGATATTCCCTTGGTATATGCAACTTCCAAGATCCCATTAAAAAATATTAACAATGAAACTCTAAGAAATAGTATTAAGAGGGATTTATTATCTGCCGATATTCCAATAGGTAAGATATTGAAAATTCATAACTTAGAAACTCGGCGGGAAATAAAGGAAATATGTTGCAGTAAGGTAGATGAAACCATTAAAGAGCATCTTAAAACAGAAAAAGAGATCCTTCCTCAAAGAACCTATAATATTATTTATAAAAATAAAATACTTATGGAAATTACTGAGGTATTTAATGTAGGTGAGTTCCTATAAAAAATGGGGAGGGGGTTAAAATGAATAGCCTTAAAAAAAATACCTTTAAATCTGAACTCCATGAGGCCATGTACTATGAGGTTATGGAAAATAACTTAATTAAATGTAGGTTATGCCCAAGATACTGTACTATTCCCCCTGGAAAAAGGGGCTTTTGTAAAGGGAGGAAGAATATAGGGGGAAAGTTATATGCCATAAATTATGGAAAGGTATGCTCCGCTGCCATTGATCCCATTGAAAAAAAACCTTTATTTCATTTTTATCCCTCATCCCCAGTATTTTCCATTGCTACAGGAGGATGTAATTTTAAGTGTAAGCACTGTCAAAACTGGCAAATAAGCCAATTTCCACCTGATGAAATATCCTATAATAATCTCCATCCTGAAGATATTGTAGATATTGCCTTAAAATATGGATGTAGTGGTATTGCTTACACCTATACAGAGCCAACTGTTTTTTATGAACTTATGTATGATACCTTAAAAATTGCAAAAAAAATGGGACTTTACAATGTAATGGTAACAAATGGATATATAAATGAGGAACCTTTAAAAAACTTAAAAATAGATGGAATGAATATTGATATTAAGGGCAACGATAGGTTTTACAGGGAAATATGTTTGGGAACCTTGGAGCCAGTTCTAAGGACTGCTATTTTAGCCAAAAAAATAGGTATTCATCTGGAGATAACCAATCTTATAATACCCACCTACAACGATAACACTGAGGATATTTTAAATATTATTCATTTTGTAAGGGATAAATTGGATATAGATACGCCCCTACATTTCACAAGATTTTATCCAGGATATAAATTAACAGAGGTTCCCCCTACACCTGTTGAAGTGCTTGTAAGAGCCAGGGAATTGGCATTGGAGGAGGGTTTAAAATATGTCTATATAGGTAATGTTCCAGGGCATGAGGGAGAGAATACCTACTGTCCAAACTGTGGGACTTTACTAATAGATAGATCCAAATTTTCCACTGTAGTAAATAACTTAGATATAAGTTCAGGGAGGCCAAAATGCCCTTTATGTGGGGAGAATATACCCATTATATTATAATTAGACTATCTTAAAATTATTTTAATAATTATAGAATAAGAAAAAAAATTAAATAATTAATAATAAAATTAATCCAAATATCAAAATAAAAGGGAAAAAATAAAAATATTTAAAAATATAAGAGAAAAAGTAAAAATATTTAAAGAGATAAAGAAAAATAAAACTCAAAAAGTAAAAATAAAGTAGAAATATAGTATTTAAAAAAATAGAAATTCCATACTACTATCCCCTCACACCCCTAAGCACTGGATGTCCAGAGGAAACCCTTTAAGTATGGATGCTATATCCATAATAAGTTTAAAATATTACGTGCCTGACTATATAAATAAATATAAACAATATAATAAAAAGAATAAAAATACCAATAGAGAGAATACTTTAAATCCTTATATTAATCCAATTATAAAATTTTCATTGCCATCCTGTAAAGAAATTTTCCCTGCCCTCCAGTGCTTAAGCATTAATGAGAAAATGGGGGATCTAATTTTTATTATTTTTTTAAGTATTTTTAAAATCTTATATTTTTCTATTTTTATCTTAATTATCCTTTATTTTTTATTTTATAATCAAGACATAAAAAAATGATAAAATTAATCCAATATTAAGATAAAAGGGAAATAAAATACTTAAAGGTATAAGGAAAATGAATACTTAAAAAGTAGAAATTCCAAAACCATTATTTCCCTTTCTCCTGCATTCCTAAGCACCGGAAGTGCAGGGGGAACTTTTAAGTATTGGGTATTAATATGCCTATAATAAGTTTAAAATATATGTTCTACTATAATTTTTTTAATTATTTTAATCATTTATTTTTTTATATATTTTTAACTATTTTTTGAAATTAAGGTTTTTTTATTAATTACAAATAATTTTATTTAAAAAATATAATTTAAGATTTATATAATTTGCTACAAATAATAATTATCAGTAATAATATTTTTAAATAATTTAATAAAAAACTATATATATTATATCACAGGTAATTAATTATAATGATTAATAATGATAAATATTACATAAAATAAATATTAACTATTATGTAAAGCAATTTTATTTAATTTTATTATATTATCGGTGAGATTATGAAAATAGAAGGAGATTTAAAAAAAATAGTATCGCCCATATTTAGATCAAAAAACTTAAAAACAACGGGAAATTTAACCATAGGGGATGGTCCAAGTGATGTAGTAGAAGAATTAATACCTACAGGCCCCACTCCAATGCCAAAGGTAACAGATTTAAGGTATTGGGATTTTAAACTATTAAAGAGATACCCCCCATTTTACATGCCAATATGTGATATGTGCTGTCTCTGTACCTTTGGAAAGTGTGATTTAAGTAAGGGAAAAAAGGGAGCCTGTGGCTTGGATATGAAATTACAACAATCCAGGATGGTTCTAATAGCCTGCTGTATTGGAACTGCCTGTCATGCTGGACATAGTAGGCATCTTGTACATACCTTGATAAAAAAGTTAGGAAAAGATTATCCAATAAGTTATAGTAATAGTATAGAGATAAATGACCCCATAATAAGAACAATCACAGGAATAAAAGTAAAAACCCTTGGAGATTTAGAGAGAGTTTTGGATTATTGTGAGGAGCAATTAACTCATTTACTATCTGCTACCCATACTGGACAGGAGGGAAGTATCTTAGACTTTGAGAGTAAATCATTCCATGCAGGGATGCTTGATGATTTAGTCAGGGAGGTTGGAGATATAGCCCAAATTGTTGGATATAACATGCCCAAGGGAGATATAGATGCTCCACTGGTAGATATGGGTATTAAATGTGTAGATAAAAATAAACCTGTAATTCTATGTATAGGCCATAATGTAGTACCCAGTGTTTCTATAGTGGATTATATGGAAGAACAGGGATTGGAAGAGGATATAGAATTATGTGGAATATGCTGCACTGCAATAGATGCCACAAGGTACAGTCAGGATGCAAAGATAGTGGGGCCCCTATCAAGGCAACTTATGTTTATAAGGAGTGGAGTGGCGGATGTAATAGTGATAGATGAACAGTGTATAAGGTTGGATATTATAGAGGAGGTTAATAAAACTGGGGCAGTGGTAATTGCCACAAATGAAAAAATGTGCTTAGGGTTAGAGGATCTATCCCACTTAGGGGAGGATGAAATAATAGGAAGAATATTGAGGGAAAGAGCAGGGTTAATATTGGATGAAAATAAAGTTGGTAAGGTGGCTGCTGAACTTGCAAAGATAATATATAGGGAAAGAAAGGATATGAAGGAAAAATACCTACCCCTTTTGGAGGAGGTAAGATCCATTGCAGATAAATGTACAGAGTGTGGTTGGTGTGATAGGGTATGTCCCAATTCCTTCAGTATAATGGAGAGTATAATAGGGGCCAAGGAGGGTAAATTTGATAAACTTGCAGACCTATACAGGATGTGCTATAGTTGTGGAAGATGTGAAAGTGAATGTGAAAGGGATCTACCAATAGTCTCCATGATAACCAAAGTGGGGGAAATGTTCCATAAAGACTTGGAATTTAGAATAAGGGCTGGTAGGGGCCCAATACAGGATGTTGAAATTAGAAATGTAGGTGCTCCAATAGTATTTGGAGATATTCCTGGAGTGGTTGCATTTGCAGGTTGTACAAACTATCCCAATGGAGAGGAAGAGTTGGCACTTATGGCAAAGGAATTACTTGAGAGAAAGTATATTGTAATGGCCGCTGGATGTGCCGCAATGTCCTTGGGTATGTGGAAGGATAAGGATGGGAAGACACTTTATGAAAAATATCCTGGAGAGTTCAGGGCTGGAGGTTTAATTAATACAGGATCCTGTCTCTCAAATTGTCATGCAAGTGGAGCCGCCATAAAGATTGCAAACATCTTTGCTAGGATGCCCTTGGAGGGTAATTTTGCCAAGATTGCAGATTTTATATTGCATAAGGTAGGAGTAGTTGGAGTGGCCTGGGGAGCCATGAGTCAGAAGGCTGCAACAATTGCTACAGGATTTAATAGATGGGGAATACCTATAATAGTTGGACCCCATGGAATAAAGTATAGGAGGCTTTATTTAAGTGATGGAGAGGACTTTGAGATATATGATAAAAAACTTAATAAGACCATAAAAATGGATCCCACTCCAGAACACTTAATAACTGCCTCAGAGAGTTTTGAAGAATGCCTCTGTAAAATACCTAAATTATGTATGAGGCCAAATGATGGGGGTAAAGGAAGGGGTATGAAGGTATATCACTATGTAACCCTATATGAAAAGTACTTTGGTTGTATGCCTCCAGATCTTGAGAAATTCATAAGAAATGAGGCAGATATTCCATTTATGTTAAAGGACAAAATAAAGGAATATTTAAATGAGAAAAATTGGGAGCCCAGGGAGGAATTACCAAGGGAGCCTACATTATTACCATAAGAAAGGTTATATCTTATTTATTTATATTTTCAATAAAAAATAAAATAATTAAAAATAATAAAAAAATAAAAAAATAAAGAATAATTAAAATAAAATAAATATTTAAAAAAAATAAAATTAAAAAAATAATTTAAAATTTATTTCTTAAAAATTATTAAATAAATAAAAATAAATAAAAAAAGGGATTTAAAAAAAGAATTTATAAAAATAAAAATAATAAAACATCATCTATAAAAGAAAAAGAAATAAAAAAATCAAAGAGTAAAAACATAGAGGCCATAAAAGATCTTACTTATAGAGCATCCCTATATAAAGAAATGAGTAATAAGTAGCAGACTTAACAGGAGTTATAATATCATGGGCCATTATATTTAAGAAATATGGAATAAAGGACATAAAAGATTTATTAATGTTAAAATAAAAAAATAAAGTAGTTAAAATGGATAATTAAAACATAAAAAATTAATAAATAATTAAAAAAATAAATTATAATTATAGTCAAGAACATAATTCTTAAACTATATCCACAATATAAAAAATAAAAATAAATAAAAAAATAATTTAAAAAAATTAAAAAAATAATAAAACAATAAAAAAATAAAATCTTAAGATATAATGAAAAAATTAAAGGAATATAAAAAGAAAATAAGTACTTAAAAAGTAGAGATTCCATATCCCTAGTCCCTTACACTCCTAAGCACTGAAAGTGCAGAGGAAACTCTTTAAGTATTGGGATTATCACATTTATAATAAGTTTAAAAAATTATTGTTTTACTATAAAAATAATAAAATTTATTTTAAAAATCATTATAATGAATAAAAATGAATAAATAGAAAAGAAAAGGGATATATAAACATAAAATGTCTAAAGAAAGGATAGAAAGGTAAAAATCCATAAAAAACAAAGAATCCTTAAAAAACCTCATCCTATAAAATTTTATTTTATTTTTTTAATAACTTTAATAATTAAAGGTGGAAATGTGTTAGGTAGAAACATACCATATCAACCTACGGCAGGGACTAATTTAAACCATGCTGAACTAGTAAGTACTAAAATAGCCGTAAATATGGTTAAAAGAAGTAAAAGCCCCCTATTAATATTGGGACAGAATGGAGGAGAGGCCAGTAAATACTTGGAGGACTTGAATATTGAAAAGATACATACCCCAAGGGATATGAACCTATTGGATGCCATGAAAAAAATAGCAAAGGAAAAAAAACATGATTTAGTATTGTTTATGGGTATAAAGTATTATTACTTAGCCCAGGCCATATCCTATTTAAAACACTTTTCAGATACCACAACAATGACCCTTGATGGTAAATACCATCCTAATGCCAACTATTCCCTTCCAAATATGGAAGATGTGGAGCATGTCGAGGCAATAAAACGTTTTAAAATGTTATTAAGTAATCCCTAAGGTGAGGATCCATGAACCCAAAAATAGTAGTACTTGACCCATCTAAATGTTCCAAGTGTAATGACTGTGTAGTTAAGTGTGAAGAGATACATGGTATAACAAGGGTAAAAAAAGCAGGGGGCGTACCTATATTCTGTATGCAATGTGAAAATGCTCCATGTATGAATATTTGTCCAGTGGATGCAATATACTTAAAGGATAATATACCCATTGTAAATAGGGACAGATGCATAGGTTGTAGCATGTGTGAGATTGTCTGCCCAATTGGAGCCATCTATACAAAGGAAAGGGTTGCCCATAAATGTACCCTATGTTTAGATGTGGATAGGATTACCCCTGCCTGTGTTGAGGCCTGTGGAGATAATGCCCTAAGATTAATATGTGATGAATGTTTAGAAACTATTAAAGAACCTAAAAGAAAAAAATTAATAAAACTGTTGGCAGAGGAATGGAGTGAAGGAGTTTAATTAATTTCAATTTTTTATTTTTTATATCATTTTATTATTTTCTCAATTATATTTAAGAACATAATTTTCTAAACTTATATTTGTTAATAATATAAAAAAGATAGAATATTATTAAATAGGACTTTAAACTAAGGTTTATAATGCAAATACTATAAAGAAGTCATATTTTCCTGGTACTTAAGGAGCATGGAGAGAATAAGAAGGATTTCTACTTTTTTATATTTTAACTTCTTTTAAGTATTTTAAAATCTTAAATCATCTATTTTTGTTATAGTTAAGTACATAAATTTTTTAAATTCATATCCAAAATATAAAAAATTAAAAATAAGTAAAATAATAAAAAATTAGTTTAAATCCTAAGATATGGAGAAAAATTAATAATATTTAAAGAAGTAAAAAAAAGTAAAATACTTAAAAAGTAGAAATTCCTTGCCACTAACCTCCTTCCTTAACACCCCTAAGCACTGAATGTGAAGGGAAAATCCTTTAAGTATGGATATTATATTCATATAAGTTTAAAATATTATATGCCTAACTATAATTATTTCCTATTTTTTTATTATAATACCCTAGAGGTTTTATCTTTCCCAGTGTTTGAGAGTATAACAAAAGAGGATTCACAATATTAAGGTAATAATAAAGGGGATTATAAAAGAATTGGAAAAATTATCCCTGAGATCTCCAGAGATAAGAGTAAATAAATTCTCGGATTGAGAATCGATCATTCTGTCCTACACTTCTGGGAGAAAAAACTATCTCCTTATATGGAAGAAATAATTAATATGGTTCTGAAAAAACTCCATAAATGACATATTCTAAAAGTTTTATAGATCTTACAATAATTAGGAATAGAAAAAAAGATAGGATAGAAATACATGTAATATCTAGATATAACAAAGAACTTAGAACCCTTTTCGGATCGCCGCCTCCATAATGCTTACGAGACTGAAAGTATTAAAAGACTGCCAGAAGGAAAGGGATACCTCTAGGCTG
>JAHEQB010000110.1 GCA_019561555.1 Methanothermococcus sp. SCGC AD-155-C09 | reverse complement strand
ATAAATTTTACGGTTTATGATTAATTTATTTCTTATTTAGAGTGATATGGTTTTGTCCCGTTAGAAGGGGAGAGTAGACTAACTGTTTAATTATAATATGGAGCGATCTGAATAGAGATTAAATTGCAAGTTGACAGAACACCCTAATAGGTATTAATTTCCTTGAAAACTTTAAAGTACTGTATAGGGAGTTTTTTAAATTTTTATTGGTATTTTTATTATTTATCTGTAAATCCTCTGAATCGTTATTATGATCATTATGATTATTATTTTTTGAAATAATATTTAAATACACTATTCCAATAATAGTTTTTGTAAATGCCACCCCCAATCTGATAAAAAGAAATAATAAACCAGTTAAGCCCAATATTGGTATTACAATAGGCACAAAAAATGTAAATGTATGGGATATTACAGAGGGGAAAGAATTTGCAAGGGAGGTAGCAATTACCTCTTTTTCACTTAATTTATTATTTTTTAAGCCCTCTGCCAGTATGGAATATCCAACAGTTGGGCTAAATAAACATGTCAATATTGAAGACATGGAGAGGGCATTAATGTTTAAATGCTTTGTAATAGGCAGGATTATTTCTGAAACTCTTTTCATTATTCCTGTGTTTATTATATAATTCATAATAAACATGGAAAATAATACAATTATTGATAATTTTAGAGTATAGGTTAGAGATGTTTTAAATGAGTATATTATTATGTTGTATATATCAGTAGAAGGCATGGAAATCTCCGTTCTTTATTAATATTATTTTGTTAGGTTTTTTAATTAGTCAGTATTATATTTTAAATTTAATAAAATAATAAAATAATATAAAAAATAAATAAATTAAAAAAATAATAAAAATAATTAAAAAATAAATATTTAAAAAATAAAAAAATATAATGAAATTAAAAATCCACATTATCCTCCAATACCCTATTTTATCTTAGGTAGGGTTTATAATATTTATTATATCAAATACCCATTCTTTAGTACTTAGGAGTATAGGGAAAATGGAGGATTTCTTTATTTTATTTTTTACTTTTTTTAAATATTTTAAAATTTTTATCCTTTATTTTATTTTTTTATGTTTATAATTACAATTTTTTTTTATTTTAGTACAAGTAGTTGTATTAACTATAAATTTATTGAAAAAATAATTATTTAAATTATTAATAAATTGTATTTATATATTATATTAAGTAATGTTATATATTATATATTAAATAAATGTACTTGTTAAAATTATGAAATGAGGGATATTATGAAAAAAATCGAAGCCATACTAAGACAGAGTAGAATAGATATTGTTAAAAATGCACTTGCAGATGCTGGATATGTGGGTATGACAGTTAGTGAGGTAAAAGGTAGAGGAATACAGGGAGGAATCACTGAAAGATATAGGGGAAGGGAATATACTGTTGATATGTTACCCAAGGTAAAACTTGAAATTGTTGCTAAGGATTCTGATGTTGAGGAAATTGTAAATATTATCTGTGAAAATGGAAAAACAGGGAATTATGGAGATGGTAAAATATTTATCATACCTGTAGAATCTGTTATAAGGGTTAGGACTGGTGAAAGAGACGAAGATGCCATTTAATAATTTATTTTTTTATAAATTATTTAAAAATTAAAAAAGTGATCCAATGGAAATAGATACTGGAAGTATATTGATATTAATAGGTTTATTGTTGATACTATTTGAGGCTGTTACCCCTGGACTTTATCTCCCTGCAGTTGGTATCTCTCTAACCATATATGGTATAATGTTATTATATTATCCATCATTGGCATTTCCCTTTGCCATATTATCAGGCATACTAACCATTGTTCTTATGCATTACTTGGTATATAATGTTGGTAAAGACATAAAAATAGGGGCTGAAAAATATATTGGAAGAATTATTACGCTAAGTGAGGATTTAGATGAACAGGGTTATGGGTTAATCACTATTGACAATGAAAAATGGCATGTTAAGGGAAATGAACCTTTAAAAAAAGGGGACAGGGTTAAAATAGTGGGAATAGAAGGTGTAAGTTTAGTTATAGAAAAGGTAAAGTGATTAAAAAAATAATAATAAATAATAAACTAATATAATTAAATCTATTTATTTTTCAATAGATTTTTAGCAACATCTAATATATTCTCAGATATAATATACTTTGTATTATCTTTAAATACAGTATTTGTTACCTCAAGGGCCTTGTATAACTGAGCCTCATTTTTAAAGTAGTGTTGGGCTGCATCGGCAACGATTTTTATAGCCTTGGCCTGTCCTTCAGCCTCTATTCTTAAACTTTCTGCTATACCTTCGGCTTTCAATATTTTACTTTGTTTTTCTCCTTCGGCTTCAAGTATTGCTGCTCTTTTTAATCTTTCTGCCTTCATCTGCTGAGTCATGGCATTTTTTATATCTTGAGGAGGCTCTATTTCCCTAAGTTCTACCTTTTCAACCCTAACACCCCAGGCATCAGTATCCCTATCTAAGGTTTCCAACAACTTTGAGTTTATATACTCCCTCTTATTTAGTACCTCATCTAACTCCATACTTCCTATGATGGCCCTAAGTGTGGTCTGGGCAAGGTTTATTATGGCGTATTCATAGTTTTGAACTTCCAAAAGTGCCCTCTTTACATCTATAACCCTATAATAGACAACGGCGTCTATTGAAACTGTTGCATTATCCTTTGTAATCATCTCTTGGGGAGGTATATCAATAACCTTTGTTCTCATATCTACTATTACTGGAGTCTCTATAAGTGGAATTAATATATTTATTCCAGGTGTTAATAATCTTGATACCTTACCTAATCTAAATACAATCCCAGATTCATACTGATTTATTATTACTATTGACTTAATAATTATATATAGGGATAACAACCCAATTATAAACCAAAACCATTCCATATAATCCCCTCTAAATGATTTAAATTTTTTTTAATTTATTATTTTATATTCATGTTAATAGTTGTAATTAATAGTATATAAAATAATATAATTTTTATTTTTCCTGTGGTTGAATATATAACTTTAAACATGATTAATAATATAAAAAAATGATAACAAAATATTATTAATAATATATTAAATCTATCTATTTCATCCTGATGAATTTTATAATTAGTCCTGTCATAGATCCATCTGCCCATCCAGTACTTAGAGGAATTAAGGAAATAATGACGGGATTTCTACTTTTTATATTTTTATTCCTTTCTTATTAACATCTCAAATTTTAGATTATCTATATTTTATATTAATTGTTCTTTATTTTTTATTTTTAATATTTTTTTAATAAGTTATAATTTTTATAATCATTAATTATTTTTTATTTTTTATAACAATAAATTATTATTTTTTTTATTAATTCTTAATAATAATCAGATTTTTTATTTACTATAATAATTTTTTTAAACTCTCCTAGTATAATTTATTAAAAAAATTAAAAGGGTTTTTTATTTGCTATAATAATTTTTTTAAAAAATAAACTTTATATTAATTTTAATTTTATTTTATTTTAATTATCCTTTATTTTTTTATTTTTTTAATTTTATATAAATAATTTTTTAATTATTATTTAATTTTTATTATATTAATTAAAAAAGTTTAAATATATCCTAAGGTATTTCTTTTATAGCATATTTTTATACTACCTGAAACATTTTTTAATTTACATCTAAAATATTAAAGGTGAGGTATTATGTTAAATGAGCCAATAGTGGAGATTGCAACAAGGGATCCCTTTACAATTACTCCCGACACTCCAATATCCAAGGCAATAGGTATAATGGAAAAACACCACTTTCACAATTTAATAGTTCTTGACAATGAAGATATATATTTAGTAACTATGCATGATTTACTCTTAGCCTCTTCAGTAAATGAAAATGTTGAAACACTAATGTTTAAACCCCACTGCATAAATGAGAATACCCCAGTAATGGATGCAGTATGTGAAATAATAGAGAGCGGCCAAAGGGCAGCCCCAATAGTGGATGATAATGGAAAGTTAGTTGGTATTGTAACAGATTATGATATAATGAAGAGAGCAGGTAATTCTGAAATATTAAAAGAGGTTAAAATAACCAAAGTAATGACAAGGAACCCAATTACAATTGACATAGATGATAGCATAGGTAAGGCCAGAAGTTTAATGAGAAAGCACAACATTGGTAGATTAATAGTATTGGATAGAGAGGGCAACCCTATAGGAATGGTTACTGAGGATGATATTTTAAAAAAGATCTATAAACCCAAAAGAAGAATGACCCTTGGAGAGGTAGTTGGAGAAAAAGTTCCAAGAATGTCTCAGCCAGTATCCATTATAATGAATACTCCACTTATAACCATAGAAATTGACTCCACTGTTGCCGATGGGGCTAAAGTAATGGAGAAGTATGACATCAGAGGAGTACCCGTGGTTAAAAGGGGTACATTAAGGGGTATTGTAACAAGAATAGACATAATGAAGTATATAATGGAATTGAGAAGGGAATCTGCAATTGAGGTAGAGATTTATGGCGAATTTGAGGAAGACATGAGGGAATTGGCTGAGAGAATACTAATGACAGAGGTTAAAAAAATAGTTAAGCATTCAAAAAGGATTCACTGGATAAGAATAGCCATAAAGAAAGAACATGATAAGGGAGGAGAGGTATCCTACTATGATGTTAAGGTGTATGTAAAGACCCCAAGAAAACTTTATGTAGGAGAGGGAAAACCCAAGTTATCAACCACCAAAAGAATAGACATGGATGGAGAGGATATGGTATTAATCTCAGAAAAGCAGAGATGGGACTTTATAGAGGTATTAAAGGATGCATTAGATTCAGTTTTAAAACAGATTGAAGTGGATAAGGAAAAAAGGCATCCTAAGAACATTAAAAAGACATTGGAATAAAAAATAAAAAAATATAATTATAGTCAAGGCATAATAATTTAAACTTATTATGAATATAGTAAGCCTATACTTAAAGGACTTCCTCTGCACTTTCAGTGCTTAGGGGCATAGGTAAGAAAGATGGTGTTAGGGAATTTCTACTTTTTTTAAAATTTATTTTTCTTTATTCTCTTTAAATATTTATTTTTTCTCTTATATCTTAGGATTTAGATTAATTTTATTATTTTTTAGATTATTTTAATTTTTTTAATTTTATATTTTTTATTATTTTTATTTTTTATATTATAGATATAGGTTTAAGAAATATGTTCTTGACTATAATTTATAATTCTTTTTTTACTTTAATATTTTTTTTATTTAATTAATTCTACAGTTCCCACTCTAAATAGGGCCTTAATAGGAATACCCTCTATTTCTTCAATTCCACTTTTATCAATTACAACAATGGCCCCCTTTGGGTTTCCAATATTTTTTATATGGTTTATAGTTTCCCTCATTGTATTTCCTGAGGTCATTACATCATCTACAATAATTATATTCTTATTTTCCATATCCTGATAATTATGTCCAACAAATCCAGTCTTATTGTTGCCATGGAGATGCTTTTTAGGAACATATATGGAAAAATTTTTATCCAATTCTTCTGATATTAGGGTTGCCAAGGGAACTCCTCCCGTTGATATTCCAAGAATAACATCAAAATCCATGGTATTTAACATATCACACATAATTGAGGTAATATTTTTCAATCTCTTTGAGGAGGTTTTTATATTGTCCCAATTTACAAATATATCTGTTCTACTCTCTATTTTGCTAATTTTTTCTTCAGGCTCCTTTAGAAGTTTTTCCCCATTTAATACTAAATAAAGGGCAGTATCCACTGATATGTTTAACTCCTCTGCAATATCCACAGTTGAAAGTCCTGCATCTCTCAATTTAAGTGCTTTTTTTATAAGACTCTTTTTCATATTACCACCAGGGGGTGTAGTTTTTTAATTATATTCAAAGATATAATCTTAACTTTATTTTAATGGAAAAATCAATAGTAAAAATAATAATGAATAGAATATTAATAAAGAGAATACTTTAAGTCTCTATCTTTGATTAATATGAATTTTTATAATTAATTCTTTAAAGAAATTGGCCGCTCTCTTAGTGCTCAGAGTATTGAGGATTATGATGGGATTTATTACATTTTATGTTTTTTACTATTTGAAGTGTTTATTTTAAAGCATTTAATTTTTTTATTTTTAATTATTATATTTTTAATTATATCCTCTATTTTAATAAATATAATTTATTTTTTTAATAATTAATTTAAATATTAATAATTAATTTTTTATTCCTTAACTATTTAATAAATAACTATTTTATTTTTATATTTTATAGTCAAGCACATAATATTTTAAAATTATTATGGATATAGTGTCACATACTTAAAGGGTTTCCTCTGCACATCCAGTGCTTAGGAGTGTAGAGGAAGGATATAGAAGTATGGGATTTCTACTTTTTGAGTATTTATTTTTCTTTATTCCTTTAAATATTTATTTTTTCTCTTATATCTTTAAGTATTTTATTTTTTTCCTTATATTTAAAATTTGGATTAATTTTATTATTTTTTTAGGTATTTTAATCTTATTTTTATATTTTTATTTTTAATTATTTTATTATTTTTTATTTTAATTTTTAATTTTATTTTTTTTAATTTTAATTATTTTTTTATTTATTTTATTTTTTATATTTTAGATTATAGTTTAAAAAATATGTTTTTAACTATAATTTAATTTTTTTATTTAACTTTAATTTTTATTCAATTATTTTTTTATATATAATCATATTTCATTTTTTGTAGGAATTCTTTTAAAACTAAGATATTATTTACTTACAATTTTTTATTTAAAACTATATTTTTTATTTGTGTTATATTTTATTATAATATCTTACAATTATTATTTTTTTAATTAATTATAGTCAAGAACATAATAATTTAAACTTATTATGGATATAGGATCACATACTTAAAGGGTTTCCTATGCACATCCAGTGCTTAGGGGTGTAGAGGGAAGGGAGGTGGTATATGGGATTTCTACTTTTTAGGTATTTACTTTTCTTTATTTCTTTAAAAATTTAATTTTTTCCTATGTTTTAAGATTTATATTATTTTAATTTTATTTTTTTTTAATTTTTAATTTATTTTTAATTATTTTTTTATTATTTTTATTTTTTATATCAAATTAGGTTTAAAAAATTATGTTCTTAACTATAATCATATATGGTTTTTTATAAATTAAAATACTCAATTTATTATTTAGTATTTATTATATTGATTTTATTAATAAACAATACCTATTTTAATAACTCAATAATTTTATTTTCAATTTCCTCCTTGGGCTTATTGGTTATATTTGCCAGGCCTTCAGCGAAAATTACTGCATATTTAAGAACATACTTCTTCTTTTGCTCCTCTTCTTTTTCCCTTCTTATTTTAGAGAGGTATTTTTCAAGTCCCCTTGCACATATCATTAATCCCTGCCTAATTTCATGGAATATCTCTTCATTCTCCTCGGCACTACAGGCTATGGCCTGTTTTCCTGCTGAAGTATAGGGTATATGTGTGGATATTAAATTTACAAATACTGTTAATGGAACATCCTCCTCATTTTTGAGACCGTATCTCCTCCAATTTACACTTTTAACAGCATTTGTTATACCACAACCTGAGGTATCAAATAATAGGGGCACATGATTTGCAAATCTCATTATCTCCATTTTTTTTGTACCATCAGATATTTTTCCAGCATTTCCACCATAGGCCAAACCAACTTCCACTGCAAAGGGTATTCCTCCCTTATATGTTTTTGGCTTTCTAGTAATTGTCATTACAAAATTAGGCTCAAGGGTTTTTAATGATTTTTTGATATTTTCCTCCCCTATTGGCCTTAAACCTATTGTAGGTGGAGCCATAAAGTCCATATCTTGAAGTACCCTTACAATTAACTCTGCATCATCCCAATCCATTTTCTTAGGATTCTTCTTCAATAGATTTGTTATTTCCTTATTTAATCTTTCTAATTCTTCATTAGATACCATCCCCATATCCAGGAGGGAATCTACGAACTCTTTGGGTTTCTTGGCGATGTTTCTAAGTTTCCTATTAAGATCCTCCATTATTGCTGCATTTAAGTAATTCTTTTCTGCAAATTCTATAAAGTTTTCAGGTTTCTTTTTAAAGTGCCTCTTAATTTCCTTTAAAGTTTCATCATCTATTTTATCTATCAAATAATCCATTATTAGATACTTTAAATAGTATATTTTTAATTGATATAAACTATCTGGAAGGGTATTTATTATTTCCCTTACTTCTGCAATTTCCTTTTTATCCAAGTACTGGGCGTATTTGCTAATATAATCTTCAATTTTTATGTTTAAATAACAATCAATTACTATATCCCAAAAGGCACCGCCCCTATAGTTTTCCAATAATTTATCCCTTAATATATATTCCTTAAGTTCCTTAATCCTTTTTGAGGTCATTCTTGACAATTCATTTGTTAGCATACTTGAAATTTTTATAGATTCTGTTCTTCGTGAAATATATAATAACTCATCAGGAGTTAAGCCATAGGGATGGGGCTTTACCTCTTCAGGCCGTTCTGGAATATCTTCAACAGTTCTATGAAAAACCACAGTTTCCTCAGGATCTATAAGGGTTATTTTAGCATGAGGGGTAGATAAACTTATTCTCCTTAAATATTCATAGGGCCCCTGTTCCCGCCTACTATAGGTAACCTCTTTAAACTCCCCTTCAACCTTTGTACCCCTCCAAGAGCCCTTTATTTTTTTATGGGATACAATATCCCCTTCATTTTTTTCAATACTCATTTTTATTTCCATTATATGAATATCTCCATCTCCTGTTGATGTTGTTATTTTTAAAGGCTTTCCTGTTGTTATTTGAGCAAATAAAAGCACTCCTGCAGCCCCAATACCCTGCTGCCCCCTTGATTGAACAAGTCTATGCATCTTTGAACCAGCGAGCATTTTACCAAATACCTTTGGAATAAATTCTGGAGGGATACCTGGCCCATTATCTTCAACAATAACCTTATAATGATCGGCCCCAAGTTTTTTTATTTCAACAACAATATCTGGCAATATCTCCCCTTCTTCACAGGCATCAAGGGAGTTTGTTACCAATTCATGGATTATTGTAGTCATACTTCTTAATTTACCACTGTATCCAAGCATGTGCCTATTTTTCCTAAAAAACTCAGAAATTGAATGTTCTTTAAATTCATCAAATATAATATCTTCAGACATAATTACACCTTTAAATTAAAATTTTAAAAATTAAATTAATATTTTAAAAATTAAATTAATATTTTAAAAATTAAATTAATATTTTAAATTTCGTTATTATTAGTGTAAAACATAATATTGCCCTTTACATTGTATTGTTATTAGAACATAATATAGATATAAAAAACTCCTATATAAATATTAAAAAATATAGAGTTGTTAAATTCGATAGAAAAATATTGATTAATAATAAAAAATAAATATGGGGCATTATAATAAAAAATAAAATAATAAAAAATAATTATAATTTATTATATTAAGGCATATCGTATTTTAAACTCATTAAACATAGTGATCTCATACTTAAAGGATTTCCTCTGCATTTCCAATACTTATGGGTATAGGGGGAGGGAGAATAGTGGCATGGAATTTCCACTTTTTGAGTATTTATTTTTCCCCTATGTCTTTAAGTATTTTATTTTTTCCTTTATATTTTAAGATTTAGATTAGTTTTATTATTCTTTTAGATTACTTTAATTTTATTTTTTTATTATTTTTAATTTTAATTTTTTAAAATATTTTTTTATGTTATAGAAATGGTTAAGGAATTATGTTTTCGAGTATATTATTAAAAAATAATTAAAATTTAGATTAAAATAACTTTATTTTTCAAATTTTTAATAATAGAAATTAAAAAAATAAAAGAATAATTTTATTATTTAGGTTTTTTCTATTTAAAGGCCTTGTAAATCAATATAAATTATCTCCAAAGAAATAGAAGTTTTTATCTTTTCTTCAGTTAGATCTTACAGGAGGCATTGCCTTCCTAAGTACCTTATAAATAATATTCCTCCAAATAACCTTTATTAATTCCCTTATCTTTTATATTTTTTTTATTTTTTTATAATTATTAATTCTATTTATTATTGTTAATTATTTATTATTATATTTCTTATTTATTTTAATTAAGATTTATTGATTAATTTTTACTTTCCAAGTTTTTTATTTGCCCTAATACTTGGCCTTACTTTTTCAGCCCCTTTGCCCTTATTTCTTAATCCTCTTCCTTTTTTACCTGCTGAGGTTAGTCCTCTAAATGCCCTACCCTTATGGGTTCCACTGCATAACCAATTATACTTTGGATCCTTTTTAATTGAAGGATGATTTGGATCTACCAATATTACCTCATACCATTTTCCCTTTCCATCCTCGCCTACCCAATAGGAATTTAATACCTCCATATTGGGATATTTCTTTGAGGCCCTTTCTTCGGCTATTCTTTGGATTGATTTAGCCATTGTAATCTTCTTTACCCCTAAGGTAGCGGGCTTTTTGGAACCTGTTGGTCTTGGTTTTCTTAATCCTCCCCTTCTAACCTTAACTCTAACTACAATAATGCCTTGTTTTGCCTTATATCCTAATTTTCTGGCTTTATCTATTCTTGTAGGTTTTTCAATCCTTACAACTGCAGGCTCCTTTCTCCATTCCTGCATTCTTGACCATAACAATTCCTTAACATAGGTTTTTTTTGGGGTTTTCCAGGCCTCTTTAACATACTTATACATGCTCATAGTATCTCCTTTTTATTTTTTTCTGCTTTATTTTTCTCTAAAAAATTTTTATTAGTTCAATCTCTGCAATCTCTGTTTATGGGTTCAGCCCTTGGCCACACGCCCTACGGGTTTTATACCCGTCTCTGATACACTTTGTATAAAAATACCTAATAGGGTTTCCCTACATAGTATATTAATTTAACGGTTATATTTATATATGCTGTTTATATTTTATATCAATAATAAAATATTTAATAATTATGGATGTAAAAAAACATAAATTTATATAATGCAATACCAATATTTAAATATAATAGAATTATATTATAATAATTTTCTATTTATTTATTTGGTGAGATATTATGGATAATCAATATGACTATGAGTTATTATTAAAAAGAGCCATTAGCCAACTTCCAGAGGAGGTATTTAAGGACGTAAGATTTGAAGTTCCCCCTGCAGAGAGTTTTGTAGAGGGAAATAGAACTGTAATAAAAAATTTCAGAGATATTGCAAAGGTTATAAACAGGGATATCCAATTCTTTGCAAAGTATGTAATGAAGGAGTTAGGTACAGCAGGAGATGTTGAGGGCCAGAGATTATTACTTCAAGGTAAATTTGGAAATTATATTATAAACAGTAAAATTAAAAATTTTGTGGAAGAATATGTATTATGCCCAGAATGTGGAAAACCTGATACCAAGATTATTAAAGAGGGTAGGATCCACTTCCTTAAGTGTATGGCCTGTGGAGCCATGAAACCCATTAGATTGATTTAATAGTATAGGATTATATTTATTATATATTCCTAAATAAGCCATTATGGGCAATAAAAAACCTTAATTTTAAAAGGGTTCAGTGAAAAAATAAATAATTTAAAATATTAAAAAAACTAATTATGATCTTAAATAAAATTTACTATACTAAATCTATAAAAAAATAAAGAATAATTAATATAAAAATAAAAAAATTTAAAATATTTAGACGGGAATAAAAACATAAAAAGTAAATATCCCATATTATTATCCTTAATGCTTAAACAATTTTGAGAATGATAATCCTTTAAGTATTTATTATGAAATTTCATAATAGTTTAAATAGGAATTTAAAATAACTTCCCTTTATTATTTTTATTGTATTATTTATATTTAAAAAACTATAAGTTTAAAATATTATGTACTTAACTATAATATTAAAAATAAAAAATAAAAGATAATTATAATAATAGATAATCTAAGACTGTAAATACCTAAAAAGGGAGAAAATATATAAAAATTAGAAATTCCATTATATTATCTCTTAATGCTTCTAAGCACTGGAGAAAAGGGTAATTCTCCCCAAGGATTTATTATAGGATCCTAATTAGGCTAAGGTAAAGGGACTTACAGTAAATCCTTTTATCAATACCTCATCTTTTTTTATTTTTTTTATTATATTATTTATCTTTTAAATTAATTAAAATATATTGGTATTAACTATTGTATAAAAATAAAAAATATTATTAAAAAATAAAGAATAATTAAAATAAAAATAAAAAATCTAAAATTTCGTAATATATCTTTAAAACCTGTAAGTACTCTAAGGTTCTTAAGTAATATAGATTAATGTTAAGTCCTCAACTGTAAATAAATAGTAAAATGCTTTTTTAAGTAATTTCTTTTTCTAATTTATTTTTTATTTAAATTAAATTTTTTATTCTATTTTTTATTTTTTAATTATTTTAGAAAGGTGAGGATATAATGAAAGGCTTTTGTTATAGATGTGGATATGAGGGAGAATTGTTGGAGGGCCTATGTAAGGTATGCTATGCCCAAATAAATCCATTATTTCAAATTCCTGATGAAATAAAGATTGAAGTATGCCATATGTGTGGCTCCTACAGGAGAGGAAAAAAAACCTGGCAGGATCCCAATGGAAGGGATTTATATGATATATTAGATGAAATAGCATATTATGGTACAAAGGATAACATAAAAAGGACTCATAAAAATATAGAGGTTGAAATAATACCTCAAGAACCAAAGCAACTTCCAGGAGGTAAAAAATCCAGGGTAGAGATCCCAGTAAAGATAATAGGCACTGGAAAACTTCCAGGAGAGGATATTGAAAGAACTATGGAAAGGGATATTACAGTATATCTAACAATGGTCCAATGTCCAAGATGCTCAAGATATATGTCAAATTACTATGAGGCCACAGTGCAAGTTAGGGCCATGAATAGATTCCTTACTAAGGAAGAAAGAAAGGAGTTAGATGATTTTGTAAGGGGAGAGGTTGAAAAACGATTAAAAAAAGATAGGATGTCCTTTATATCTAAGTTTATACCTCAAAAAGAGGGATTGGATTATCAAATTGGATCTATGGGAGGGGCAAGGAACATTGTCTCAGCCATAAAATCCAAATATGGGGGCAAAGTAAATGAAACTGCAAAATTAGTTGGCGTTGAAAAGGATACTGGAAAAAACCAGTACAGAATAACCATAGTAATTAGAATACCTGAGTATAAGATAGGGGATATTGTAGAGTATAACAATAAACCCTATAGGGTAGTTTCCATAAATGAAAATAAACTTTATTTAGAGGGTTTAACAGGTAAAAGGGAAAAAATATCTTTGCAATGGAACGTTGTAGAAAAGAATACTAAATTATTAAGTAAAGAAAAGGAATGCTCCACTGCCACAGTGATATCCCTATCTCCAAAAACAATAATAGCCATGGATAATGAGAATTATGAGGTATATGAATATGATAACATATTTCAGGATATTAAGGAAGGGGATATTTTAAGGATATTTAAATACAATAATGTTAATTATGTGGTAAATATTATTAATGATTTTAATAGTAAAAATGATGACGATAATAAAGATAAAAAGGATAATAAATAGGTTATATTCGTTATGCTATAGTTATTGGTTGTTATTTTATATTGAGGGATTATAATAAAAAATAAATTAATTTAAAAAAATAAAAAAATAAAATAAAAATTTAATTAAAAAATTAATTAAAACTTTAATAAAATAAAAATATAAAGAATTAATATAAAATTTATTATTTTAAATAGAATTATCATACTAAGAATAAAAATAAATAAAAAAGGGAAGGAATTTAAAAAAGAATTTATAAAATAATAAAATTAAAATAAAAATAATCTAAAAAAAATTAAATAGGAATCTAGAAAAAGACAAAGAGCCCTTAAAAAACTTTATTTTATAAGACATCCCAATAGATGAAGGGGTGTTAAAAAGTAGCAGATCTAATAGGGGTTATAAAATAGGGTTATTTATACCTAAAAAAATAAAGCAAAGGACTATAAAGATTTATTGCAATAAAAAATGAAAAATTTTAATAATAAATTTATTTTTTAAAAAATTATTATAAATAAATAACTAAATAGAAAGAAAGAATATTTATAAAAATCATAAAATATCAATAAAAGAAGGATTAAATAGAAACACAGGTGAAAACATTAGAGATATTATTTTAAAATACCTACTTCAAAACTCTGTTAGATATAAGGGAAAACCAAATCCAAAGGCAGTAATTGGAAAAATATTGGCAGAAAACCCTGATTTAAGGAGTAATGCTAAGGAAATATCTAAAATAGCAATGGAGTTATCAAAGGAAGTTGAGGCAATGCCCTTAAGTGAGCAACAAAAAAAGTTAGAGGAGATTGCTCCAGATTTTGAATCCAGGGTTAAGGTAAGGAAAAAAAAGGAACTTATACTAAAAAATGTAGGGGATAAGGTTGTAATGAGATTTGCACCAAATCCCTCTGGGCCATTGCATATTGGACATAGTAGGGCCGTGGTTTTAAATGATTATT
Organism: Methanothermococcus sp. SCGC AD-155-C09; assembly: GCA_019561555.1. Lineage (GTDB taxonomy): Archaea > AGJL01 > Methanococci > Methanococcales > Methanococcaceae > Methanofervidicoccus. The sequence continues at coordinate 5,007 of JAHEQB010000110.1, read as the reverse complement.
TTGTAAAAAAGTATGGGGGAAAATTAATATTAAGACTGGAGGACACAGATCCAAAGAGGGTTCTCCCAGAGGCCTACGACATGATAAAGGAGGATTTAGAATGGCTAGGCATAAAAATAAATGATACTGTAATACAATCAGATAGAATGGAAATATATTATAAGTATGGTAAAAAACTAATTGAAATGGGGCAGGCCTATCTATGCCAATGTGATCCTGAGGGATTTAGGGAACTTAAAAATAAGGGAATACCCTGTAAATGCAGAGATAACTCCATAGAGGCAAACTTGGAACTATGGGAAAAGATGCTAAACAACCAATTAGAGGGTACCTGTGTTGTTAGGTTAAAGACAGATATAAAACATAAAAACCCATCAATAAGGGATTTTCCCATATTTAGAATTGAAACAACTCCCCATCCAAGGACAGGAGATAAATATATGGTATATCCATTAATGAACTTTTCTGTACCTATTGATGATCATCTTTTGGGAATGAGCCATGTATTAAGGGGTAAGGATCATATTGTAAATACTGAGAAACAGAAATACATATTTGATTACTTTAAATGGAAAATGCCTGAATATATCCATTATGGTATTTTAAAGATAGAGGGTCCCATATTAAGTACTTCAAAAATCCATGAGGGCATACTAAATGGAACATATAGTGGATGGGATGATCCTCAATTGGGTACCCTCAGAGCCCTAAAAAGAAGGGGAATAAGGCCCGAGGCCATATATAAATCAATGATGGATATTGGCATAAAGCAGGCTGATGTTAAGTTCTCCTGGGAAAACCTATATGCTGCAAATAAGGATATAATTGATAGGGATGCAAAAAGATTCTTTTTTGTATGGGATCCTAAGGTATTGAATATAGAAGGGGTTGAGTTAAGGACTTTAAATTTAAGAATGCATCCTGATAGGGATCTTGGTACAAGGGAACTTATATTTGATGGTACTTTATATGTTTCAGATAACTTGGAAGTTGGAAAAATGTACAGATTAATGGAATTATTCAATATAGTTGTAGAGGATGTAGATGGGGATGTAATATATGCAAAGTACCATAGTGAGGATTTCAAAATATTAAAGGAAAATAAGGGCAAAATTATTCACTGGATACCTGTTAAGGATGCAATAAAAACCAAGGTAATTTGTCCCAGCGGAAAGAAGTATGAAGGATTTGCAGAGAAAGACTTTAAAAAAGTAAATGTTGATGAAATCGTCCAATTTGAAAGATTTGGATTTGTAAGGGTGGATAATAAAGATAATAGTAATAAAAACTTAGAAATAACATGTTATTTTGCTCATAAGTAAATAATTTTTGAAAATTATTTATATTTAATAGAAAATCTTAATTCCTATAAAAATAATTTTAAATATTAATTAAAAATAAAATAATAATATAAAATTACAGTTTTTAAAAAAAATTATTTATATTAAATAAAAAACTTTTAATTCTTCTTAATAACAAATATATGGCTAAAAACATAATATCTAAACTTATAATTATGAATGTATTAAAATAATAAAGAGAATAAATACCAATAAATAGAAATACTTTATTTCTCTATATTACCCTAATATAACCATATAATTATAGTCAAGGACATAATAATTTAAACTTATTATGGATATGAGATAGCATACTTAAAGGGTTTCCCTGCACATCCAGTGCTTAGGGATGTAGGGGGAAGGAGGTAGTTATAGGATTTCTACTTTTTAAGTATTCACTTAAGTATTTACTTTTCTTTATCTCGTTAAGTATTAATTTCCTTTTATCTTAAGATTTAGATTAATTTTTCTCTATATCTTATGATTTAGATTATCTTAATTTTATTTTTTTTAATTTTTAATTTTAATTATTTATTTTTAATTTTTTTAATTTTTTTATATTTTAGATTATAGTTTAAGAAATTATGTTCCTAACTATAAATCCCTTCAGGGATTCTGTCTGCTCTCCCAGTGCTTAGGGGTATCTAAAGAGGATAATTATTTATAGTAAAACACATAACATTTTAAACTTATTATAAATATAGTATCTAACATTTAAAGGACTTCTTCTGTACTTTCAGTTAGGTATTTAGGGAAGGGGAATAATGGCATTAGGATTTCTACTTTTTAAGTATTTAATTATTTTATTATCTTTTAGGTTATTTTTTATTATTTTTTATTTCTTTAAATTTTTATTTTTTATAAATTATTTTTTTTATTTATTTTTATTTTTTTATATAGTGATATGGTTTAAGGAATTTATGTTCTTGGTTATAATCTCTAATTTTTATATATTTACTCCCTTTTTAAGTGCTTTAAAATCTTAGATTTTATTATTTCATTTTTTATATTATATTTTTACTTTTAATTATGATGATAATTTTTTATTAATTTTTTATTTTTTTTAAATAATTATATTATTTTTATTTTTATAATAATAAATTACTTTTAGGAATTCTAAGAGAATTAAAATATTTTAATTTAATATTTATTTAGAACTATAAACAATAATAGGGATATTATGGTAAATATTAAGGATGAGATAGGGGTATTAGGTATAGATGATGGGCCATTTAATAAAAATACCAATGAAGTACTTTTAATTGGCACGTACTTTAGGGGCAATAAAATAATAGATGGTATCTATTTTAAAAAAATTACAAAGGATGGAATGGATTCAACAGAAAAGATTATAGAAATTGCCAAAGGAAAACATAGAGGAAAAATAAATGCCATATTCTTAGATGGTATAACCTTTGGAGGGTTCAATATAGCAAATATCTATGAAATATATCATAAAACAGATATTCCTGTTGTAGTTGTAATGAGAAAGATGCCAAACTTTCAAAGAATAGAGGATGCCTTAAAAAAACATTTTAAAGATTATGAAGTTAGAATATCCCTAATAAAATCCCTGCCAAAACCTGAAAGACTTAATAATATATATGTCCAATATATTGGAATAAAAAAAGAGATCCTTAAATTAATTATTAAAAAAACAATATTAAAAAGTAATATTCCAGAGTGTTTAAGAATATCCCATCTAATAGGTAGAGGTTTTATGTATTTGTAGTATTATTTTTTAATTATTTTTATTATTTTTTATTTTTATTTTTTACAGACTCATAAAGTGCTGCCTGTAATCCATGGAATTTAACCATCCCTACTATTTCCCTCTGATCCATATCCTTATCCTCAAAGGATACAAGATCCTTACTGTATAGTGCATAGGGACTTTCCCTTCCAACTACTCTGATTGAACCCCCATATAATTTTAGAATAACCTTTCCACAGACTCTTTCCTGTGTTTTATCAATAAATCCATCTAAATCTTCCCTTAGTGGCTCATGCCAAAGGCCTCTATAAATTAAATCTGCATAGGTGGAATCCACTAACTCCTTAAACTTTAATTCCTCTCTTGTTAATACCAACTGCTCTAAGGCCTTATGTGCCTTAATTAACATCACTGCCCCAGGGCATTCATAATTTTCCCTTGATTTTAAGCCCAATATTCTATCCTCAATAATATCTATTCTACCAACGCCATTTCTCCCTGCTATTTTATTGGATTCTTTTATAATATCAACGGCATTTAATTTATTCCCATTTATTTTTATAGGTACTCCCTTTTCAAACTCTATTTCCACATATTCCTCTTCTACACATTCCTTTGGGTTTTTAGTCCATGCAAATACCTCTTCAGGAGGCTCATACATTGGATCCTCCAAAGGGCCCCCCTCAATACTTCTCCCCCAAAGATTCTCATCTATACTGTATTTTTTACTTTCCGAAGGTACAGGTATATTATGTTTTTTAGCATATTCTATCTCTTCATTTCTTGTTAAATTTAAATCCCTGATAGGTGCAATTACTCTTATATCTGGTGCCTTTGCCAATATTATGGTTTCAAACCTAAATTGGTCATTTCCCTTTCCTGTACAACCATGGGCTATAGCCTCGGCATTTAATTCCCTGGCCAATTGAACTAATTTTAGAGCAATTAATGGCCTTGCCAAGGATGTTGATAATGGGTATCCCTCATAGACTGCATTTGCCTTTATACCTCTGAATATATACTCCTTTGCAAATTCCTCCTTGGCATCTATGGTATAGTGCCTATAAACGCCGTATTTTTTAGCCTTCTCCTCAGGTTCCCTTATCTCCTCCTCTGGTTGTCCAACATCCACACATAGGGTAACAACATTATAACCATACTCCTCCTCCAATAATTTTAAACAACAACTTGTATCTAAACCTCCAGAGTATGCCAAAACTGCTATTTTTTCCTTTGTCATGTTATCACCTTGTTATAGTTTTTAATATAAATAAATAAAATTTTATTATTTTTTTATTTTAAAAAGAATTGGAAATATTAAAAATATTTAAAATTACTTTAATAAATTTAATGTTTTAATAAATCTAATATTTAATGTAGTTTAATTATTATTTTAATTATAGTGTGGAACATAATACTTTGAACTATAGTTACTAGAACTTCCAAAAAATTATATGATTTATATCATTCGCAAGTAATTAGTATGGATTCTTAGGATGATGAGTTCAAGGAATTATGTGCTTGACTATATATTCAAATATTACATTTTACGATTTAAAATAAATAATAAAATAATTTTTCTCTAGAGTATTTAAATCCTTAGGTTATTATTTTTTTATATGTTAATTTATTTTTTTATTTTTTTTAAGTGTATAAACCTAAAATTTTAATATAAAAAAATAAAAATAAATAATGAGTGTGTCTAACATACCATCTCATATATAAATCCTTGTTAAAATCCTTAGTGCATATATAAGGTTCCATTAAAAAACAAGGGATTCTATCCCCAAAGAGTTTGTTATACCTCCAAAGATTATAAACTGTGAATATGGGGGATTTGTAGGAATAAATGATAAAGTAAAGGAGTATTTAATGAATAAAAAGAAAATAAATGAATTTAAAAATTTATTGAAAACCTACAAGGTATTTAATATATATGGCCTTATGAAGGAG
>JAHEQB010000109.1 GCA_019561555.1 Methanothermococcus sp. SCGC AD-155-C09 | reverse complement strand
ATTCTATTTTTTTATTTTTTAAACTCTACTTCCTACCAAAACTAATATATACTAACAAAGAGGAAAAATATGATAAAGAGTGAGGAGGCTAAATATTATAAATCCCTCTCTAAAATGAGAAAGAAAATTAACACCTTTCTCAGTTGTAGATAATTCTATTGAGATTTATAATATCTGTAAGTAAATGAAGTCTAGTTTTTAAGATTATTCTTAGCCTGTTGGTTTTTAATATTTATCAGTTAATGGTTGGTAGGAGTAGGGTTTATTATTTTTTTATATCATTTATTTAGATATATTATATAAAACTTATTTTTTTGGTGGTTTTATGATAATACTCCCATATAGAAAACCATGTTTAAGGGGCAGATTGGATCCAAAGGGCAACATTAATGAGTTAATATGGGTTATAAATAGTCTACTACCTAATAAAATGGATATATCCATAACCCCTTCTGGAAATGCTAGTTTATATATTGCCTCATATATACTTAATACTCTTAAGGTATCTCCTAATAATAACAAGAGTAATATTTTAGTTCCAGATATGGGGGGATGGAGAGGATTTTTAGAGTATCCAAAAATCTTTAACTTTAATACTATAAAACTTCAAAGTAATTTGGGCATAATTAATCCAAATACCTTAGATGATGTTTTAAAGAAAAATAGTATTCAGGCTCTGTTTTTAACTACCCTTGCAGGTTATTTAGCCCATCAACCTATTAAAGAAATAAAAAAAATATGTGAAGAAAGAGAGGTTATACTTGTAGAGGATGTATCTGGGGGAATAGGTGGTACCTGTGGATATGGGGATACTCCAAAGATTATAAACTGTGAATATGGGGGATTTGTAGGAATAAATGATAAAGTAAAGGAGTATTTAATGAATAAAAAGAAAATAAATGAATTTAAAAATTTATTGAAAACCTACAAGGTATTTAATATATATGGCCTTATGAAGGAGGAGGCCCTTAATGCAAAAAAGACCTATAATAAATTAACAATGTATTCCAATATCTTTAAGGAGGAATTTGAAAATGCCTATTTTATGGATAATAATGGAGTTTGTGTGTTTTTAGAATATAAAAACCAAAAGGAAATATTTGATAGAATAAATAAATCCCTTAGGTTAGATAATGGTAAGTCCCTAATTACAAAGTGCCCCCTATATGAGAGAGTATTAAAAAATGGTATAGTAATTGAGTTAAAAAAAATGGATATTTCAAATATATCTCAGGAAGAAATATTTGAGATAGTGGAGGAAATAAAAAAAATAGATAAATCCTATGGAAAAAATAAAAAATAATTAAAAATAATTAAAAAATAAAAAATTTTAGAATTATAATATACTTTTAACCTTTTCAGTACTTCTCTTCATGGATATTCTAATTAACCCCAAATTTACACCTGGATCTGTTAATACAACCAATATTCCCTCACCTGCATCAGTCATTAGGGTTTTCCCATGTTCCCCTTCAATCATCATCTGTTGTAATGTCCCCTGGTTTATTTCAGAGGCTGTTCTCTCAGCAGAACCAAAGGCTGCAGAGGCCATGGCACCAATTAATTCAACATCTATACCAGAGGGCATTTGGGAGGCAATTACGAGACCATCCTTACCTACAACCATAGAACCTTTTATTCCTTCAACTTTATTCAAATCAGACAATATTCTATCAATCACAATTCCACCTTAAAATTTTTATTTTTTATTTTTATTAAATTTTATTTAACCATATAAATTTATGAGTTAAATATAATAATTTATAGTATATATAAGTTACCCTAGTTCCATCACCTATTAAGGATAGAAATTAAAAGATTATCAAACTAAGAATGATCTTAACAAATAGACCCCTTCTACTTACGGCCTGTATATATATCAATCTGAAATTATCTACAACTGAGAAAAGTGTTAATTTTCTTTCTCAGTTTAGAAAGAAACCTATAATACTCCTGTTCCTTATATCCCTCTATCATGTTCTCTCTTTTCACTGTAATGAATGTAACATCCTTTTTCTTCATTTTTTTAGAGAACTCCCTGCTCAATGTATCCTTTATATCTATGGTAGTTCCTTCTTTTAGCCTTTTAGTAAAATCCTTTTTTCTTGAGAATAGTTAATATGTTTTTTTGCAGTATTGATATAAAGTAATTTATTATATCTAATCTTAGGAAACAGTTTCTCTTCAATAAAGTTAGTATAAGAATGCTTTATAACCCCATTAAAATGCAGATGCAGGAATTAAAAGTCATAAATCATGCAGGGATATTGTCTCCTATTGGCCTTAGAGGGATAGTGTTCATCTATAACTGGTTTTATTAATTCTCTTATTCTTTTATTTCTTTTGTGTATTTTTCTACTGGATTCATAATATTTATATAAGTTAGTGGTTAGTATATATTAGTTTTGGTAGGAAGGAGGTAATATCTAATATTTTATAATGCTTTATAATTTTAAATTACTTATTTTTATTAGTAATTCCTATAAAAATAATAAATAATTATGTGCTTGATCAAAAATCATTTTTATAAATGATTATTTTATACTTTATCCATATTCTCATTAATGTATAATGTACTTATTAAATTTATATATATTAAAATAAAAAATTAAGTGATACTGTGTATGATTTTATTATAATTGGATCAGGAGTAGGTGGTAGCACACTTTTTAAAGAGTTGAATAAAAAATATCCTAATAAAAGAATATTATTACTTGAAAAGGGAAATAATAAAATAAATTACAATACCCTTGGAAAAACAATCCAAGTATTGTATATAACCTCCCTTGGGGGCTCAGCATTGGGTGCCGTTGGAAATGCCATTAAAATAGATCTAAAAAAAATTGGTATAAAAGATAGAGATATTTATGAGGAGATTGAAAGGGAATTAAATATAAAAAAAGTACCAGAAAGTCATATTAATGAAAAAAGTAAATATTTATTTAATTATGGATTTGAAAGAACCCCAAAGTTTATAGACTTTGAGGGATGCAACTCCTGTGGACTTTGTGCAAGGAAAGTATGTCCATATAAATGGACTCCTGTGATGTTTTTATCAAATCCCAATCCACATAGTAAAATCCTATCCAATTTCCATGTTTCCTCCCTTAAGAAGAAGGAATCATTCTTCACAGTTGAGGGATATGATCTATTAATGGGAAGAAAAAGGACATTCAAAGGGGAGAAGGTTATTGTTTGTGGGGGGGGCATTAACTCTCCAAGGATACTATCAAATATATTGGATAATGAACACCTTGGAAAAAACCTATTTGTGGATACCTTTATTACAGTAGGGGGGATATTGAATAATTCCCATTTAAATAGATCTGTACCTATGGCACTTTATAAAGTATATGATGGGTTTCTATTATCTCCTCATTACTCCCTATTACTATACAATAAGGTAAAGGTAGATAGTAAATATGAGGACAAAAATATAGGTAGCAAGGACATATATGGAATGATGATAAAAATAAGGGATGAAAATAAGGGAATAATTGATAGGAATAAAATATACAAGGAAATAACTAAAAAGGATGAAAAATTACTATCAAAGGGTATAAAAAAGGCTTCAGATATACTATATAATATGGGCTTAGAAAGGATTTATAAGACAGTATTGAGAGGATCCCATCCAGGGGGCACCTGTGCAATGGGTAAGGTGGTGGATAAAAACTTTGAAAGTGAAGTAGAGGGGTTGTATGTTTGTGATTCCTCAGTATTTCCAGAAACTGTAGGATTACCTCCAATTCTTGGAATAATTGCAATGGGTAAGAAATTGGCAAATATCTTATAGATTAAAAGATAATTTTTAATAGTTTGGCCTTTTTATATTACTTAGGTATATATAGTCTTGATATTATATATTATTTTTTATAAATTTTTAAAATAATAGTCAAACACATAACCTCTTAAAAAATACTACCTATTTTTCCCAGTACTTAGGGATATATGGAGAATAAGGTGGGATTATTACTTTTTGTATATCTATTTCTTTTTAGATATTTTTAAAGTTTTAAATTGTTATATTATTTTTAATTTTTTATTTTTTTATTATTTTTTTAATTATTTTATTTTTTGTGATATTAATTTTTAATATTTTTTATTAATGTTCGTTATTTTGGCATTTTCTTTTAAGATACTCTAAAATATTGGCCCTTACCTCTCCTATGGTATATCCCATATCAATGGGTATATGATCCTCTTTATTTAAAATTTCAATTAAATGGGCCACCCTTGGAAGTCTTAAATTCGCCCCTCTAATTAAATCCACATTACTGAATACTTCCTTTGGAGTGCCATCCATTAAAATCCTCCCTTTATCCATAACATAAACTCTATCTGCATATATGGGCACCAAATCCACATCATGGGTAGAGATTATTATGGTTATTCCCATTCTGTTTAATTTATAGAGTAATTCCATAATATTGGAGGCCCCAAGGGGATCCAAACCTGCCGTAGGTTCATCAAGTACCATTATTTCAGGTTTCATTGCAAGGATTCCTGCTATAGCCACCCTTTTTTTCTGGCCTCCACTTAAATGATGGGGGGGTTTATTTTCATAACCTTCCATTCCCACAGATTTTAAAGATTCTTTAACTATTTTTTTAGTTTCCTCCTCACTATACCCTAAATTTAAGGGACCAAAGGCTACATCCTCCATTACTGTTGGAGCAAATAGTTGGTCATCAGAATCCTGGAATACTATCCCTACAGTTTTTCTAACCTCTAAAAGAGATTTACTATCGTACTTTATAGGTTTTCCCTTAATTAAAATTTCCCCCCTATAGGGTTTTAAAATTCCATTAAAGTGTAAAAATAAAGTAGATTTTCCAGCACCATTGGGGCCTAATAGTGCCACCATCTCTCCCCTTTTAACTTTAAAATTCACCCCATTTAGGGCCATGGTTCCATCTGGATACCTGTAGTATATATCCCTTGCCTCAAGGATGATATTATTATTGTTATTACTACTATTGTTATTATTATTGCGATTATTACCCATAAATTCACCTATGTCCAATATTACAGATTAATATACCTTATAAAACATAATTTTATAAACAATATTTTTATAAGATATTATAATTATACAAAATATTAATTTTAAATGTTAAAATTATTTTTAAAATTAAAAAAGTTATTTTAAATTATATATAGTTAATGTATAATACCCAAATTTTCTCCTAAAAACACTAAAATAATACATAACATTATTAAACCCATTAAAGATAGGATTTTTATTAACTCTTCTACATTCTAAGGGGAGAGTAAAATCCTATATCTTGTTATAACATAAGTAGCAATGATCTTTCTGTTAGTTTAGAGGATCTTTCCCCTAAAATTGTTTAATAAATAAATTTTATATTAATTATTTATTTTTATATTTTTATTATCCCTCAATATTTTTTTCATTGAAACTGTAGTAAATCTTATAATTTTTCCATCTTCTTATGTATAATGGCCTGTGGTTTTATACCCCTATGGGCCTGTTGCTTTTTACCACTTTCCTCTATAGGATGTCCTCTATTAGGTAAAGTCTTTTAAGGAACTATATTCTTTTTATAGGTTTCTATTTTTCTACCTAATTCTCTCTCTTAGGTGGTTTGTATTTATAATTCTTTTTAAACCCTTTTTTTTATTTGTTTTAATTCTTTATAATAATTTTTATTTAAAAAAAATCTTAATCCTTATTTTTATTTTTTTAATATTTTTTAATTCTTTTATTTTTTATCATAATGTCCCTATATAGATATAGGTTATTTTATATATTCATCGATTATTTTCCTCATTTTTCTACTTTCTTCTTTTACATTCTTAGATCCAACTATTGCTGAGATAACTGCCACTCCATCCACTCCAACCTTAAGAACCTCTCTAACATTATCGTGATTTATTCCCCCTATTGCAACTACTGGGATATTTACATTTTCAACTATTCTCTTTAAACCCTCCAACCCTATATACTTAGCATCCTTCTTAGTTTTTGTTGGATAAACACTTCCAACACCAACATAATCCCCTCCCTTCTTTTCTCCCATAATGGCCTCCTTTAAATTTGATGCTGAAATACCAACAATTAAGTTTGGTGCTATCTCCCTAATTACCTCAACTGGCATATCCTCCTGTCCCACATGAACCCCATCTGCATTAACTCCTAAGGCCACATCCAATCTATCATTTACAAAGTAGAGGGCACCATATTCCTCTGTTAATTTTCTAATTTCTCTACCTATCTCTACCATCTCCCTTGTAGGTACCCCTTTAAGTCTCAACTGTATTGAGGTTGCTCCTCCCTCTAAGGCTTCCCTTACACTTTCAACCTCATCCCTAAATCTTCTATCTGTTATGACGTAGAGTTTAAGTTTTTCTCTCAGGTTCAAATTTTCACCTATATAAATGTAAATATTTAAATAAAATAATTATTAAAAAATTGAAATAATAAATATCATATTCATTAATATTGAATATTAAAAAAGAGAGGGTGGATATGAAAATATTAAAATAAAAAAATAAAATATCCTATTAATTTCTTAACTTAATCTGCTTCTATATGTTACCAATAACATAACTGCAATAGATGCAATTACTGCACCTATGGGTATGGGGGCCCTTACTGTTGGAACTGATGAGGCAGTAGCCACAACACTCTGTAAATTCATTAAGAGTATTGTTGTTAATAATATTAGTTTAAATAATGTATTACTTTTCATGTTTTCACCCTTTTTAATATGGGATTAAAACATTAATGGCAATATATATGCTATACCTACTTAGCCTAAGAATAAATCGTAGATACAATTATACATAGGAGGAATTTACTAACTATCAGTACTCAAGATCTTAATTTTTTTTATAATGACAACCTTGAGAATTTTATTTTTTATCACACATATTAATTTTTACTATTTTTTTATATTTATAATTTACTATTTTTTTATAGGTAATAAATTTAATTTTATTATAATATTCATCCTATGGAAACAAGTGAAAAATATTAAAATTCAATGGTTATATTATATATTCTCACAGAGATATTTTAAAGCCTCCTCCTCCATAAAGTGTAATTTTCCAGGGATAATTATACAATGTAAGGGAGGTCCAAAATCATAATCAATTAAATCCTCTATCTTACCATATACTATTTTAGGGTTTAAACTTCCAGCCCTTGCCAATACAATGGCCTTTGTATCCTTTTTTAATATGTTTTCCTTTCTGTTGTTCTCTATTCTTAGCAAAATTTCAAGTCCTTCATTGGCCAACATAAATTTGTTTTTATCAGCCTGTATGTCCAAGAGGCATAATGTATGCAATCCCATATTTAAATTATTCTTTATAACATTATAGGGCGTTTCTGGAAAGTATTTAGGCTCTGGAAATACTATTGATGTAGTTTTTCCAAATTTATATATTTGCAAACCAGTTATGCCCACTGCCGAGTATATGGAGGGAGCATTTATAATAATTAACTCAATATCATTTTTTCGTGCCTCAACAGCAATATCCACATGTGTTGTGGCAACCATAGGATCTCCCACTGTGAGAAACATTATATTTTTGTCCCTACTTTCATTAATTAGTTTATTTGTCTCGTACTCTACTTTTTCCCTACTTAAGACTATTATCTTTTTTCCAAGGGTTTCCTCTATTTTTTCTAAGGTAGTACCAGTTAAAGTGGCAGTATAAAATTCAGCATATATTTTATCAGCCTTTTTAGCATATTCCATAGTTTTTAAGGTAATATCCCTTTCATCGTACAATCCCAATCCAGCAAGTATTAACATTAGCCCACCATAATTTTAATAATAGTTAATAAAATAATATAAAAAACAAATATAAAATAAAATTTAAAATATTTATAATTAATTATTTTAAATATGTTTAATTAACCGGAGTGTGTCTAACATATAATTTCAATACTTATAATAGTAAAGTATATATTTAAAATATTGCTAATAATAATAGTATGTTAAAGAGATGGGATACTAGAAATTACGACATAAAATTAATTTTAGAGATATTCGACTGGATTAATATACCTTTTATCCATAGGCATAATAAAAGAAGGTTCACAATATAAAGGTAATAATAAAGGCATTGATTATAAAAGAATTGGAAAAACTATCCCTGAGATCTCCAGAGATAAGAGTAAATCAAATTCTCAGAGTGAGAATTGATCATTCTGTCCTACACTTCTGGGAGAAAAAACTATCTCCTTATATGGAAGAAATAATTAATATGGTTCTGAAAAAACTCCATATACTAACATATTCTAAAAGTTTTATAGATTCTACAATCATTA
>JAHEQB010000108.1 GCA_019561555.1 Methanothermococcus sp. SCGC AD-155-C09 | reverse complement strand
ATTAAGTAAGGCTGTGAGCACTAAAAAGAAATACAAAAGAACATTAATCATAACGGAAGAGGAGGAGAGGATAATAAACAAACTAGGCAAAAGTGCTAATTTACTGGTAAATTGTGTTCTGGTGAAGGCTGATGAAGGAAAGCAAATTTAAAAACCNTATACTTTTAAACACTAAAAAAGAGACTGAAGAAACTGAAGATATTAAAAAATGGCTCAATAAATTCAAAGAAGAGCGTTTATTTGATGGAAGGAAAGAAAGTACAATAGCAAATGACTTAACAAGGTTGAAAGTATTTCTTGATTTTTGTTTTAATAGGTTGAACAAAGAACCTCACGATCTCCAAACCTCAGATTTTGTAAAATTTTTTAACTACCTGGATAAAGAAAGAAAACTGTCAAAGAATACTCAAAAAAGATATTTTCATTTATTAAAGGTATTTTATCGTTTGATGAGATTGAAAAACTTCATAGAATTTTCAGAAGAGAGTGTAGAAAGGAAGAGGTTTTCAGGTATAGAGATAAAACACTACGATTCAGTAGATGCTAAATTGCTTAACAATATTTTAAAAAAGATAGTGGATAGCAACAGTAGAACAAAAATAAGGGATGCCTTAATTATGAGAATGTTATGGGATACTGGAGGCAGGGTTTCAGAGATTTTAAATCTGACATACAAAGACGTTGATTTTGACAGTGGGGTTGTTAGACTTTCTAATACCAAGGGTAAGGAAGAAAGAAATGTGGTTTGTTCCTCTGACACCTTGGAGNTGTTGAAATATTACTGTCAATTTAATATNAAACAGGGTCCTGATGATTATATATTTCAAAATAGCAAAGGCAGGAGAGTTAGGAAGGATTGGATTAGCGAAGTGTTTAGAAAAGCAGTATTTGAATTAAAACAGGAGGACATAATTCCTAAAAATAGAAGGATTGTAATTCACAGTATAAGACACGGTAGGGCAGTTGATTTGTTAGAAAAAGGTGTGCCTATTGATGTGGTTAAGGAATATCTTGGACATAAGAGTTTAGAAATAACTTTGTTTTATTCGCATTCAAAAGAGAGAAAAGATAAGTTGCTTAATGTTATTAAAAAGATGCTTTAATTATAGGTATAGGTCTTATATATCATATCGGTTTTAATAAGCCGTTTGGATTACTGAAAATAACCACTATTTTAACAGTTATTGAATATTTAATGTATGTTATGTCAGATGGATTATTAAAAAAGTTTGGTGATGACGTTAGGTTCTGCTAATCCCGTTGGGCTCTGCCCATCCCGAGTTCAAATCTCGGCCTCCGCGCCATGTTTTTAAGTTTTTTTATTTTATTTTTTTAAATATTTTATTATTTTTTTATAGGATTAACTTTTTTCCAACATGCTCATATAAAAAATTATCCAAGGTACTTAAAAGATTCATGGCATTAAACCCTGTGTAATGGAGGAGCATTATAAATTCCAAATCACATTTGGAAAAGTAATTATATACCTCTCTAAATACTCTTTTGAGGCAGATATTAAATGAAAACCCCCAACTCCCCTAATTTTTTTATTTTTATTTACTCTACTTCCCATCAAAACCTATATATACTAACTACCACATTATATAAAAATAAAGCACACCTATGATCACTTCATTGAAGAGGAATTATTCCCGAAAAT
>JAHEQB010000107.1 GCA_019561555.1 Methanothermococcus sp. SCGC AD-155-C09 | reverse complement strand
AATAAAAGTTCTTTAGATATATAAATTTTACGGTTTATGATTAATTTATTTCTTATTTAGAGTGATATGGTTTTGTCCCGTTAGAAGGGGAGAGTAGACTAACTGTTTAATTATAATATGGAGCGATCTGAATAGAGATTAAATTGCAAGTTGACAGAACACCCTATACTAAATTATCATTGGGCCCCTTTTTCTATCTTCTTAGATTAGTTATCCTTTTGATATTTCTTCCTCTAAGGCAAAATAGATTTTTAAGGATTATTTTTTTATAGGGTATTATATTTTTATTTTTTTAAATGCTCTTAAGAACATAGAAAGGAATAATAGGATTTTTGTTTTTTTATTTGTTCCTCTTTAGATATTTTTAAAATCTTAGATTATTTATTTCATCTTGTTATTTTTTATAATTATTTTTTTATTTTAATTAAATAAATTTTATTTATTATTTTTTTTATTTATTTTATTTTTATTAATTTTTTACCTTATATGTGGATGCATATAATTTAATCAGTCTTTTTTAGAATTACACATAAGAATTGACCTTTATTTTTGAATAAATTTCTTAAATAACCCTCTATCCTCATATAATAACTATTTATAATATGCTTCAATAAGGATATTGGCAATATCTTTAATATGGGAGGCACAAAGTAAAATGAACCATATTTAATTACTTCAAGCCCCTCAATATCAATATCCTTTAAAGATAATGCCCTGTGATATACTTTAAATTCATTAAAAATACTTTCCTTTATAACACCTTCACTATTAACAACTATAACTATTAAAACCCCTTCTTTTTTTAACACCCTCTTCATTTCCCTTAATGCCCTTTTATAATCAATAACATGTTCTAAAACATTTATACAAAAAATTAGATCAAAAGAATCATCCTTAAAGGGAAGATTCAATATATCTCCGCAAATTTTATTACTTTTTAAATTATAATTATTTTTAAATTTTTTTAATAAATTAAGTGAAAAATCTAAGTATATTGTATTTAAATCCTTTGTTAAATTATAAAATGAGCCAAACCCACATCCACAATCTAAGATCATACTATTTTTCTTTTTAATAGTATTATATTCCTTTAAATTTTTTATAATATCTATTATTAATTTTTCCTCTAAATCCATCAATATTTTAAAATACTCAGGATAGGATTCAACATTCCAACTATTATAAAATTTCTTTACTTCATTATATTTTATATTTTCATCCCTTTTTTTATCATCTGCCATATCACTACTCCTTTTCCTGATAAACTCCACAATAGGTACCAATTGTATCACTACATTTTATATATACAATCTGGGCAATTCTTGCATATCTATATATTGTGATGGGATTTAAAACTTCCATTAAATAAATAGGATGGCCCTCATATCCAGGATCATGAACTGCCGTATGAAGAGTGCAGCCCATTCTCAATAAACTACTTCTTGGATAGACAAAACCCGCCATATCCTCAGGTATTATTAATTTATCGGCTATTTTCACTAAATATATGCCCTTATCCAAGGAAATTTTTACATCCTCTTCTGAAAAAAATATTCTTTGGTATTTTGGTAACTCCCTTTTTTCATTGCTATAATCAAGTACTCCTTTGCCAGATAATTTATATATTTCTCCAACCCTTAAGTCTATGCCACACTGTTGCAATTGTTTATCATCCATAATATATACAAACTTTTTGGATATTTTTGGCCCTATTATCACATTATCAACCTTAAAACCTTAAATATGGTTATATTATTTACATTTAAATAATATTTTCAAAAAATATTATAAAATACCTAAATATAAGATATATTCAATAAAATAATATATTTTAAATTAGTCTATAAAATAAGTTATATAATAGGAATAAAGCAATGAAAAAATATTTTCTTAAGGCTATAGTTGTAATATTTGTTTTATAATTTATTTTATAATTTTTTATTATATTTTTTATTGTTATAATTTTTATTTTTATTTTAATTATTTATTATTTTTTATAATTAAAAATAAATTTTTATTTATTTAAATATTTATTTAAAAATATATTATTTATAAAATTATTTATAAAATAAAATTTATAGAAACTATCATATAATTTATAAAATTAATTCTATAAGATCTCTTAAGTAATATATTTATATAATGTTATTTAGTAAAATAAAAGGGTGATAATAATGAAAAATAAATTGGTTATAGTTACAGGAGTGCCTGGAGTAGGTGGCACCACACTAACAGAGAAGGCCATTGAGGCATTAAAGAAAGAGGGAATTAATTACAAAATGGTAAATTTTGGTACCATAATGTTTGAAGTGGCTAAATCAGAGAATTTGGTAGAAGATAGGGATCAGATGAGAAAATTGGATCCTGACACTCAAAAGAGAATTCAAAAAATGGCAGGAAGAAAAATCTCTGAGATGACAGCAGATGCTCCTGTTATAGTGGATACCCATAGTACTATTAAAACACCTATGGGATACCTACCAGGACTTCCTAAATGGGTATTGGATGAACTTAATCCTGATATTATTGTAATTGTTGAAACCACTGGAGATGAAATATTAATGAGAAGGTTAGGGGATGGCAGTAGAAATAGGGATTTGGAATCCACTGGAAATATAGAGGAACACCAATTTATGAATAGATGTGCAGCAATGACCTATGGAGTATTAACTGGAGCCACTGTGAAAATAATTAAAAATAGGGATAAATTACTTGAGGAGGGTGTTGAAGAATTACTATCTGTATTAAAATAAATGATTAAATGTCCATATAATATTTTTAACATTTAAAAATATTTTAATTAAAATAAATAATTAATTTTTTGTTTTTTATAAATTAATTTTTTTATTATTTTAAATCTTATGTATGATAAATAATTTTTTAATTTTAAAAAACCCAATATAAAAAAATAATTATTAAAAAAGATAATAAAATAAAGGAAAATTATATAGAATATAGCAATAAAAAATATAATAAAAAATTATAAAATAAAATAGATAATTAAAATTTTAAAAATATCTAAAGGAAAGTAAAAACATAAAATAAAAATCTTTCCTTGTTCCCCCAATGCTCCTAAGCACTAAGAAAAGGGTATTTTGACAGAACTTAAATTATAATCTTAATTGATAAGATAAAGTATATTTTATGTAAAATTCTCTTTATTAATATTTTATTCCATATTATATTTTTTAAATCAATTATAAATTTAAAATATTATATTTTTAACTATACAAAAGGAGATAAAATGTTTGAGATGTTTGATTTCATTTTTGATGCATTCTATGATACCTTGGATATGTTGTTTATGCCCATAATTGTAAATACACATCCTGCCATCGCCATACTAATAATGGCTTTTATAGTTTCCTTTATTATAACACTGGCCACAAAATTATTAGTTGATCAGGAGAGAATGGAGGAAATTAAAACAAAGATTCAAGAGTTTCAAATAAAGGTAAAAAAAGCCTCAAAGGATCCAGAACTTATGAAAGAGATAGAGAAGGAACAACAGCAAATGATGGAAATTCAAATGGAAATGATGAAGATGAGTTTCAAACCTATGATATATACCTGGATACCCATTATTGCCATATTTGCCTATTTAAAGCATGTTTATGATTATGGAGGAATATTGCATTCTTTAAATCCTGCATGGGATGGAGTGGTGGTACATCTACCAGTAATTTTATCAAAAATATTACTTGTATCCTTTTTTCACTGGTTAGGTGGCCTATTTTACCACAGTGGGTTTGGAGTAGTTTCCAATGAGGCCCTTGGATGGCTTGGATGGTATATATTATGTTCAATGGCCACCTCAACAATTTTAAGAAAGATTATGGGTGTGAAATAAGCAATATATAAAATAAACTTTGAGAATTATTCGCTTAACTTTAAAATGGCCTCTGCAATATCTCCATTACATTCCTTTAATACTTGAATGGCCTTCTCCTTTGGAACATTACATTGGCTCATTACCATTTCAATGTCATCCTCTGTAATTTCCAATTTAACCTCTTCATCCTTTATTTCAACCTTTTCCTTTTCTTTTTTTACCTTTCTAACCTTTCCTGTTATGGAGTATGTTTTATTTCCAAGCATATCCATTACTTGTACCTTAGGTTTATCAAAAACAAGTATTTTGTCCTCTAATTCAATGGTTACCTTTATGGCCTTTATATCTTCAGCATCCATTCCCATATCCTTCATCATTTTTTGCATCTGCTTTAGCATTCTTGGGTTCATTCTTCCTGGAAACATATTTATCACCAAAAATAAATTAAAAAATAATTTTTTAAGGCTAAAGACCTGCTACTTTTTTAGTACATCCCTTTATAGTGATGTCAATAAGTAAAGTCTTTTAAGGGCTCCCATGTCTTTTTTATTTTCTATTCTCCATCTCTTTTTATTAAATATCTTTTTTATTTATTTGTTTATTCTTTCTATTTATTGAGTGTGTCTAACATACCATCTCATATATAAATCCTTGTTAAAATNCTNAGTGCATATATAAGGTTCCATTAAAAAACAAGGGATTCTATCCCCAAAGAGTTTGTTATACCTCCAAAGAACCCCTTACAAATTCCTCTTTTTTTATATTTATTTTTATCGAAGATCTTTCTAATTCCCCTCCCATCCCCTTGCTCTGTTTTTTCTAGGTTTAACCTGTGGTAAATATCCTTTA
>JAHEQB010000106.1 GCA_019561555.1 Methanothermococcus sp. SCGC AD-155-C09 | reverse complement strand
AATAAAAGTTCTTTAGATATATAAATTTTACGGTTTATGATTAATTTATTTCTTATTTAGAGTGATATGGTTTTGTCCCGTTAGAAGGGGAGAGTAGACTAACTGTTTAATTATAATATGGAGCGATCTGAATAGAGATTAAATTGCAAGTTGACAGAACACCCTATAATTATTTATTAATTTTATAAATATTTTATATTTTTTTAAAATTTTTATTAATTATTTATAGTTAAGAACATAATTTTTTAAACCATAATCTAAATATAAAAAATAAATAAAAATAATTATAAATAAAAATAATGAAATTAAAATAACCTAAATCCTAAGATATAGGAAAAAATTAAATATTTAAAGAAAATAAAGAAAAGTAAATACTTAAAAAGTAGAAATCCCATAACTACCCCCTCCCCCTACACTCTTAAGCACTAGATGTGCAGGGAAACCCTATAAGTATGTGATCCCATATCTCTAATAAGTTTAAATTATTATGTGCTTGACTATAATTACATTATATAAACTTAAAATATTATTGAATTTTATAATATTTTAACCTACTATATAAAGGAGATTATAAGGGAAGAAAGTTAAAGAAAAATTGTCAATGCCCTTAATTAAAAAAGCATATATTTTTAAAATGGTTATTTTTAAGAACTTTTTAAGGGTAAGTTTAATTTATTATACATTGACCATAAATTTATATTATGCATTATCCCTTATATCGGCACCAAGGGATCTCATTACTTCTATAAAGTTGGGAAAGGATATTTTAACAGCATCCTCTCCCTCTATTATAGTTCTTCCCTCGGCTCTTAATCCAGCAATAGTAAATGCCATTACCAATCTATGGTCATGGTAGGTATTTAATTTTGCTCCCTTTAATTTTCCAACCCCCTCTATTATAAGGCCATCTGGTTTTTCTGTTATTTTGGCCCCCATTTTATTTAATTCCACTCTACAGGCCTTTAATCTATCACATTCTTTATATCTAACATGTTCCCCATTGTATATCTCAGTTCTTCCCTTGGCAAAACAGCCTAAAACTGCAATAGTTGGTACTAAATCTGGTATATTATTCACATCTATGGATATTCCCCTTAGGGAGTATGGGCCATTTATTATTACACTATCTTTTTTAATCTCAATTTCAGCACCCATCTCCCTAACAATATTAATTATTTCCTTATCCCCCTGTTTTGAGTCCTTAAATAAATTTTTTATGGTAATTTCTGAGTTTAAAAGTACCCCTGCTGCTATTAAATAGGATGCTGAGGAATAATCCCCCTCAACAGTATAATTACAGGGTTTATATTTTTGATTTCCCTCAATAAAAAATCCAATCTCCTTTATGTTATAATTACCCATATTATTGCCATATTTGTCGCTATTACATGGGTTATTATAATTAATATACTGCCCATAAGTACCATCTTCCCTTAATACCTTAATGGATATTCCAAACCTTTTAAGGACATCTATTGTTATATTTAAATAGGGAACAGATTTTAAAGGTGTTTTAAGTATTATTTTAGAATCCTCCTCAGAAAAGGGCAAAGTCATCATTAAGGAGGTAATAAATTGGGAACTTATATCTCCCCTTATTTTAACAGTATTATTTTTTATTTTACCTCCCTTAACAACTATGGGGGCTGTACCATCCATCTTGGATGAAAATGCCTCAATACCAAGTTGATTCAACCCATCTAAAAGGGGTCCCATAGGTCTCCTTCTTATGGAATCATCCCCTGTGAAAATGGCATAACCCTTTGGTATTTGGGAGGATATTCCAGTTAATATTCTCAATGTTGTGCCACTGTTTCCAACATCTATAACATTATCAGGGGTCTTAGGGGAGTTATTATTTCCCTCTATTATCCATTTACTTAAGGATTCATTGTTATTTATATCCACCTGGGCTCCCAAGGATATTCCTCCCCTAAGGGAAGATAGGCAATCCTCACTATTCAATGGATTTATAATTTCAGATACTCCATTTGCCAAGGAGGCACATATAACAGCCCTGTGGGTATAGGATTTTGAAGGGGGAACACTTACTTCTCCTTTAATTTCCTTAGTTTTTTCCACAATTATCATAATATCCACCATTTAATTATTTTATTTATTATTTTTTTATTTTATTTATTTTTAATTATATTTTAAACATAACTATTCATAATAGATAATATAATTTTTATAAGAATTCCTATAAAAAATAAAATTAAAAATAAGTATTAAAATAAAATAGATAATTAATATTTTAAAAATACTAAAAAAAGTAAATTAATATTATCTAAATAAGAATTTAAGATTTTCTTTATTGATATTTTATTACTATTTTTTGTTATATCATTATTGCTATATTTTAAGTTAATTGATAATATATTTGGCACTGTCAAGTTAATAAATTGTCAAGAAGAACTATCAAATTAATGACCTCCAGAGATTATGGAATGCTACAAAGCTTTCTAACCAACTCTGAGATGAATTAAAGGATGAGTTATGTGGAAATCTCTCCCAAAATCCCTT
>JAHEQB010000105.1 GCA_019561555.1 Methanothermococcus sp. SCGC AD-155-C09 | reverse complement strand
CAAGGGATTCTATCTCCAAATCAGTTCATTATACCTCCGAAGAACCCCTCACAAATTCCTCTTTTTTTATATTCATTTTTATCGAAGATTTTATCTCTAATTCTTGCTCCATATCCCCTTGCTCTGTTTTTTCTAGGTTTAACCTGTGGCAAATATCCCTTTACTAACAATTAGTGTTTAAAACTTTTTTACTATCGTAACCTCCGTCAGCGTAGAAGTATCCCTTTCCTTCTGGCAGTTTTTTAATACTTTCAGTCTCGTAAGTGGTTATAGAGGCGGCGATCCGAAAAGGGTTCTAAGTTCTTTGTTATATCTAGATATTACATGTATTTCAATCCTTTCTTTTTTTCTATTCGTAATGATTGTAGAATCTATAAAACTTTTAGAATATGTTAGTATATGGAGTTTTTTCAGAACCATATTAATTATTTCTTCCATATAAGGAGATAGTTTTTTCTCCCAGAAGTGTAGGACAGAATGATCAATTCTCACTCCGAGAATTTGATTTACTCTTATCTCTGGAGATCTCAGGGATAGTTTTTCGAATTCTTTTATGATCAATGCCTTTATTATTACCTTAATATTGTGAATCCTCTTTTGTTATACCTATGGATTCAAAAGGTATATTAATCCAGTCGAATATCTCTAAAATTATAGTTAAGAACATAATTCTCTGAACTCATAACCTAAAAATTTATTAATAACTCCCTGCAAATGATATGGATTTTGTTAATTTTTTGAAAGATTTAGATATTATTTCCTTTAATTTTTTTATATTCAATGGAGATTCCTCAGAAATGTATCTTTTAACACTTTTCCAATTTATGTTCTATAGGATTCAAATCTGGAGAGTAAGGGGGGAGATATACTAACTGGATGTCCAGTTTCTCAGATTCTTCTTTAACCTTCTTTGCATGATGAGTTCTAAAATTATCTAAGATAACAACAATTCTCTTCTCAGGATTAACCTCCCTTATCCTCCGGAGAAAAGATATAAAGTCTTCAATCTTGTTGCTCTCTGGGAAATCCATGCACTCTTTCCATTTAAAGAGTAGAACCCTATAACTTTAACTTTAAGATAATAGCAACTTTTCTAACAAATCCAGTCCTTCCAGAATCTTGTTCTATTTACATTTCCTTCAACTGCCATCTCATCAATGAATAACTATTATATCATTGATTTCTACATTATTCAAGTTTTTTTTAAAATCTCTTCAGCATTATCTGGCTTTCTATAATCTTTCTGGTAGGCGGAGTATATTTCATGCCAAAAGATCTTAGAATCCTTCTGATATGATATAATGAGTATTTTATTAAATTTTTCTCTAATTAACTTCTGTATTTCTTTTGTTGTCCATGAATCTTTTCCCTTTAGAATATTCTTCTTTCCCCATTATTCTTTGTAAGTTTGGATGGTCTCCCTCCGTATTTTGGAAGTAAACCATCATATCCTTCTGAATTCCATTTTTTTAGATATACATAGCCTGTAGTCTTAGAAACTCCTATTGCTTCTGTTGCTTTTTTAACATTCATTTCTTTGTAGGGGTGTTTTATAAAATCCTTTTTTAAGGAGTGTTACATCCTTCTGCTCTCTAATCTTTCTATTTAATTCTTCTTCTGATAAATGTTCTATAACCTTATAAATGCATTTTCCACTCATGTTATTACATTGTTATATTTATAACATAAATATTTTATGTGATCATTACTTAATATATTCATGTTATTATATAAAGTATAGTTTAGATAATTATGTGCTTGACTATATTTTTTAATAATTATTATTTTATTTTTTTATTATTATCTTCCTAATTAAATTTTAAGTTAGACATGCTCTTTTAATTAATTACCATATATTTACCATTATATTTTACAATTGCACCATTTTTTACCTTTTCTCCATTAACCTCAACCTCATTCACAACCTTACCAATAATGTATGCTGGAATATTATAATTATTTGCAATTTCAATAACTCTTTCACTATCCTTCTTATCCACTATTACACAGAATCCAATACCCATATTAAAAGTCCTAAACATTTCCTCATCAGGGACATTTCCAATTCTCTGAATTTCCTGGAATATTGGAAGAACCTCTGGAAGGTTATTTATTAGATAAACTACATCTTTATTGAGTCTTTTTAATTTCCTGAACCCTCCTCCTGTAATATGGGCAAGGCCCTTTATATTCAATTTCCTTACCATCTCCAATACTGGTTTTACATATATCCTTGTTGGTATTAGCAATTCCTCTCCAATGGTTTTTCCATAGGATAATTTACTGTTGATATTCATATTTCCAATTTCAAAGAATACCTTTCTTGCAAGGGATAAACCATTACTATGTATTCCACTACTTCTAAGACCTATAATTAGATCTCCTTCTTTTATATCCTTTCCTGTTATTATTTTATCCTTTTTTACAATGGCAAGGACGGTCCCTGCTATATCTATTCCCTTTACTATATCTGGAAGTGTTGCAGTTTCGCCCCCAATTAAACTTATATTTGCCTCCTTTAATCCCTCATTTAATCCCTTGCCAATATCTCTTGCTATATCCTCGTTTATATCCTCAACTGCCATATAATCCACAAGTGCTACAGGCTCTGCCCCTATACATATAGCATCATTAACGTTCATACCTATCATATCTATTGGCACAGTATCAAATCTATTTGCCATCTTGGCAATAATCATTTTGCTACCTACTCCATCGGTACATAGCACTAAATAATAATCCCCAAATTCAATGGCTCCTGCATAATGTCCCTTTAACTCCTCAGAGGGTTTTAAATCATCAGTTCTTTTAAAGGTTATCTGAGAGGTTAGTGCCTTTATAATTTTATCCTCCTTATAAATATCCACTCCAGAATCCTTGTAGGTTACCATATTATCTCCACTGTGTTTTATTATTTTATTTATTGTATATTTTTATTTTTTATTTTTTTAAATAATTTAAAATCTTTTTTATTTTATTTTTATTCTTTTTTTTATTTTTATTTTTTTTATTAATTATTTATTTTAAGGAATTTTATTCTTCAAAAGTATGTTATCCCCAACATTAACATTTATGAATTCTGCAATGGGAGCACACTTTGCCTTAAATATGTAGTATAGTGGTTTATCAATAGAGTATTCACTTAAACTCTCAAAATTGCCCATTCCCTTTGCTATTATTAAATCTGCATTATAATATTCCTTTAGGAATTCCTCAGAGGATTCTTCCAAATTAACACCAATAACATCGCAACCTGTTGTTATTACCTTAACTACTTTATCAAGTCCAATGGATTTTGCATCCTCCATTGTGGCATCATTTAATATGGGGCCCCCCTTAACAGAGGCAACTACCTCACAATATTTATTTAACTCCTCAATTAATATTTTATCAAATAATATCTCCCCTGCATTATCACAGATATACAATAATTTATCTGACTTATTTAAATCCTCCAATAACTCCTTACTATGATCAATTTTTAATTCGCCATTAATAGTTTCATTTAATTTTTTATTAATATCCAATGTGGTACTATAGGGCCCAAAATCTATTACATTACCTGCTATTGATAATTTTACCTTATATTTTAGCCTATCCAAGGGAGACTTGTTATTATATTGGTATATACTGTCATTCATGGAATTTATATAATCCATTGCTAATTTATTGGCAGCATATTTTAATTTACTATAAGGATCATTATTTCCACTTATTTTTTTAAGATACCTATGGACAGCAGTTCCCATAAATGCAGGAACAGCCTCAGGTCCATATTCCTCTTTTATACAGGATAAACAGGCACTTATTAATTTAAACTGTTCCTCTTCATTATTGGATATTTCCTTAGTAGCATCAACAACCTGTCTTACAATACATGTAGCACATTCTGGCTTAATTTTCAAAAATACCACCTATTATTTTTTAATAATTCCCCAATAAAAACATTGAAAGGGATTTACCTACATATATTGCCATTAAACATCCTAAGACATTTAAAAAAATATTTACTATCATATTTATAAAATAACCCCTTTCCAACAGAAAAAAATTCTCATAGGTAAATGTGGAAAAGGTAGATAATGCACCACAAAACCCAGTAATTATTAAAAATCTATATTCAGGAGGGAGATTATTTAAAGGAGAATACATAAAAAATCCTACTACAAAACTTCCAATTAAATTAACAGTAAAGGTTCCAATGGGCAATCCAAATTTAGCAGGAATAATATTGGATATTACATATCTAAATATTGCTCCAAAAAATCCCCCAAATCCTATTATTAAAAATTCCTTTATACCATGAGGATATCCATATACCATAGAATCCACCGAATAAAAATAAAATAAATAAAATTAATTAAATAATAATTATAACTAAACACATAATCTTAATTATAACCTAAATAAATAATAAATAAAAATAATAAAAAATATCAATAAAGAAATACTTAAGCCCCTACCTTAACCCAGTATAACTTTTATAATGCCATTCTGTCAAGGGTAAGTATTTTAAAACCTTATTTTTCTATTTATGTTTTAGTTATTTTTTATTTTAAATTAAAATTTTTATAATTATTATTTCTTTATATCCAATAGGAAATAGTTAAATAGTTTTGTTTAGGGCTATACTCTAAGGTATTCATAATGCCATCTCATTAAAGGATTACCTACTCCCTCAGTGCTTAGGAGTATAAGGAAATAATAAAGGGATTTCTGATTTTTTATGTTTTTATTCTTTTATTAGGTATTTTAAAATCTTAAGTTATTTATTTTTATCTTAATTATTCTTTATTTATTTTATATTTTATTTTTATTTTTAAATTTTATTTTATTATTTTTTATTTTTATATTTATTTTTTTTAATTATTATTTTTTTTGGAATTAATAAGGATTAAAGTTTTTTTAAGAATATATAATTAATAGGTCCTCCCAATTGCAATATATTCCTCTCCATTGTATTCAGTTGTTCCAAGAATGGAACCACCTATATTCTCTTCAAAGTCCTTATTATATATTTCATTGTTAAAGGGTATTAGAATCATGCCCCCTTTATTTTCAAGTTTTTCTCTTATGGTATTTATTAAGTCCTTTAAGGAATCCTCTTCTTTATAATCAATAACACTAATAAATGATCCTATTTTATTTTTGGCATTTTCTTTCATATTGTTTATTATATCATTAAGTATATTGTTTATCTCTCCTTTAAGTTCTTGCTCCTTTAATTGGAATTTTTCTCCAGTGTCTCTTCTATATATTGTTATTTTTCCATTTTCCAAATCCCTTGGGCCTATTTCTATTCTAAGGGGCACTCCTTTAATCTCCCAATCATTGAATTTTCTCCCCGGCCTTATATCCCTATCATCAACCTTTACCCTTAATCCTAAGTTCTTCAATAGGTTATATAGTTCTTTGGCTTTATCCAATACCATATTTTCCTTTCCCTTAAACAATAACGGAATAATTACTATCTGAATGGGGGCAACATTTGGGGGGAGAATAAGTCCCTTTTCATCCCCATGTATGGCTATAATTGAGGCTATAGCCCTATCGGATATGCCGTAGCATGTTTGATAGGCGTAGTCCTTTTCTCCATCAGGGGTTTCAAACTCTAAATCAAAGGTTTTAGCAAAGTTCTGTCCCAAATTATGAACTGTGCCTATCTGCATAATCTTTCCATCTGGAAATATGGTATCAAAGGCCATGGTATATTCTGCCCCTGGGAATTTATCCCATTCTGGCCTTTTAGATACAATAGTTGGGATTCCCAACTTCTCAAAGAATCTTTTATATATGTCCATTGCCTCTTTAACTTGATTTTCAGCATCCTCCCTTGTGGCATGTGCAGTATGGGCTTCCTTAAAGGTCATTATCTCTCTTAATCTGATAAGGGGCCTAGTATGTTTTGTTTCATATCTAAATGTATTTACAACCTGATAAATCTTTATGGGCAAGTCACTATGTACCTTTATCCATAACTTCATCATATAGTATATGGAGGTTTCAGATGTGGGCCTTAAGGCAAGTTTAACATCAAGGGGCCTTTGTCCTCCATGAGTTACCCAATATACCTCATCTTCAAATCCCTTTATATGTTCCCCTTCCTTTGCAAGAAGATTCTCAGGGATAAGTAATGGAAATAGTGTTTCATCATGCCCTGCTTCATCAAGTAAGTTCCTTATAATCTCAAAGGCATATTTTCTAATTTTAAATCCATAGGGAAGATAAACTCCACACCCTTTTATTGGGTATCGTAAATCGTAGATCTCTGCCCTTTCAAGTATATTCCCATACCACTCTGAAAAGTTCTCCACAATTTCACCGCCTTTTTATTATTCATTAAATTAATATGATTAATTATATAATGCCTTAATTTATTCTCTAAGAAATTTAAAACATTAAATATACAGACATTATTAATCTTTTAAAGTTAATTTTTTCATAAATCTTTTAAATTCAAAGGGAAAGTAGAAGAATCCTATATCTTAACTTAACCTTAGGAAACAATACTCCTCTATCAGTTATGGTATTTCTCCTATAAATTAATTTAAAAATAAATATTATAATTTAATTTTTTATATATTTATTAATTTTTTTACTATACCTTCTTAAATTAATCTTTTTTATAATTATTATTTTTTATTAAATATTTATGAGAATTAGATTTTTTATTTAATATAACTAATTTTGTTTAAGGCTATTTTTTATTTTTATTATTTTATATTTTTTTAACTCTTAATATAATTTTTTGGTGATTTTATGAAATCATTGGGATTGAAAATAGAGGATGCCATACTACTAAACAAGGATTTAAAAAAATATATTTTTTACAAAAATGGGAAAATAAGATTGGACTTTAAAAATAAGGAGGCCCTATATCTATACAATAAAATGATATTAAAGTATGTATTTAACTTAGAGATGGATTTTCATAGGGATGCCCTTATACCTACCCCAATTAATAGGTATTTATTTATAAAAAACATATTTGAGGAAAGAAACATTAAAAATGAGGTTCAAAAACCCCATTCCCAAATAAAAAATATTTTGGAGATTGGAACTGGCTCTGGCATTATAGCAATAATGATTGCAAAGTACTATAATTGTAATGTCTATGCCACAGAGGTAGTAAAGGAATATATTAAAGTAGCAAAGAAAAATGTTATTAATAATAATTTGGAGGATAAAATAAAGATAATTGACTCTAAAGGTAAAATTATCAAGGGTATCCCAGAGTTAAATAATAAAAAATTTGATTTAATTATATCCTATCCTCCCTTCTACAGTATAAACTCTGTACCCTCAAAAAGAAGTTTTGGAGGAGCCTATGCTAAGGAAGTGGAACTTATTGGAGGAGGAAACTATGGAGAAAACTTTTCATTAAAAATTATTAGGGAGGGTATGGAGTATATATCCCATGGAGGAATAATTGGATTGATGATGCCCCATAAACCCAAGGAGAGAAGACAGATATTGGAAAGAGAAATAAAAAATTTAGGATTAATCTTAAAAACAGATGAGATTAAAACAGGCAAGAGAATAAGACACATTATTAAGGGATATAATTTTTGATTATCTATTTAATATATCTATTTTTTATTTATTTTATACACTATACTCTACGAGATTATCAAGATAAAACAGATAATAAAAATATTTTGATAGTAATCGTATTATGACCTATTAAAGGTAGAAGTAGTTTTGAAACTCACTTATTTCTCAGAAATTGTTCTAAATATTGCGATAACAAACCAGAATTTGTTGTTGATAGGGAGCCTAATATCCATGGGTTTTATTGTTAGGTTAAAGTATAGACGTGAAACCTTTGATGATAAAAAATACTTAAAGGATTCTTTTCTAAGTTAAGAAAAAAGAAAAGGATTTTGGAAGGGATTTTCACACAACTATTTCTTTAATTCGCCTAAGAGGTGGTTAGAGAACTTTATGGCATTCTATAATCATTAGAGGCTTTCACTATACTTATACCTTGATAGAACTAAGATATTAAAAATTTATAAAAAATTTTAATTTTTTATATTAAGACCCCTTTTTTTAAGTTCCTCATAGATCTCCTTGGGAACATCTGGGCATTTTAACACTTCAAGGGCCTTTTTTTTATCCATTAAACCATATCTTACCATGGCACAGATTCTATTGAATTCAAAACTAAAACCATATTTTTTATAAAACTCCCTTATGGCAGGAGCAAGGACTAAACAATTTGTGGTATATCCCCCTAATTCTGGATTTTTCCAGGGAAGTTCCTTTAATATATTATGCCTATCTTCATCAGTTAGATTGTATCCAGTTAGCAATCTAACCATGGTTATGTTGTCCCTCAATTTTTTAAAGGGAGAGGTTCCAAAGGGAAGTTCATGCCCAGTAATTATTAAATCAATATTTAACATCTTTGCTTTTCTCCATATCTCCCTTATTATAAGTTCAGAACACTTTCTACAGGGGGACTCTCCCTTTAATATTGTTTCCTTAAATAATTCAGTGAAATCCCTATTTAAGACTATCCAATCCATATTTAGGTATCTAGTGATATTATAGCAGTTTTCAATGGCCCTTTTGGATAGATAATTGTTATCCACAGTAATACATAGGGGTTTTACATTAAATTCCTTTATTAAAAGATAAAGTGCCACAATACTATCCTTTCCCCCAGAGAGTGCCATTATGCAGTCGTATGAATTTTTATATTCCTTACTGTTTAATTTACTATTTAAAATCTCTTTTATTTCTTCCTTCATTTTTTTTGGATTCCTTGGATATTTTATGGAATAATAGCATTCTATACAGATGTTTTTTCCATTATGATTTATTATTTTGGCAGTTTTATGGGTATTTAAGCATATTTCACACTTTAGATTGCTACCATTAAAGTTTTTGTTTGAGTTAATTTTATTATTTTTTCCTATAATTTCCTTCATAATTATCATTTTATTTAATTTTTTATAAATTTATTTATAATCAAGAATATATTTCTTAAATCATATATTTACAATATAAAAAAATAAAATAATTAAAAAATAATTAAATATTAAATAATATAATTAAAATAATTAAAACAATTAAAAAATTTAAACCTTATTAATAAATATTTAAGATAAAGAAAATTATGTTATATAAAAGGATAAACAAAAGTAAATACTTAAAGAGTAGAGATCCCATACTACTGCCCCCCTATACCCCTAAGCACTGGAAATGTAGGAGAAATTCATTAAGTATGGGATTACTACATACGAAATAAGTTTAAAATGTTTTACCATAAATAAATAGTATTAATTTATTTCCCAAGGGACTTCTAAAGCACTAAAACGATATATGCCTTTATTTCCTTTTATGGCTAATTTTTTTAAATCCTTTATATTTAAAGGAATATATATGTTAGATATTTTACTATAGTATGTGGCAATGCTCTTTTGTTAGTTAGGTTTTTCCCCTACAAATCATAATTAACTTTTTGATCCTTTTTTATCTTCTTAGTTATATGTAATCTTATCATATAACCCATTAGGTTTGCTACTTTTTAATACTCTGTCCTATATGGGGATGTACTATTAATAAGTCTTTTAAAGGATATTATATCCCTTTAGAGTTTCTATTTTCCTATTTCTCCTTTTACAGGTGTTATATATTTTATAAATTTTTTTAAACTTTTTTCTATTTATTTTTATTTCTTATAATGATTTTATTTAAAAAAATAATTTTTCCATGATCTTGTATTTTTTATATTTTTATTTTTTTAATTATTTTTATTTAAAATAAATTTATTTTAATTTTTTATTTTATTTTTTCTTATTTTTTTAATTAAATTATTTATTTCCTAATAGTTATTTTTTTTAAAGATAAATATCGAAACATATATAAAAGGGTATGCTTATAATAAGCAACATTTATATTATAATATAATTTATTACTAAAAATTTTCTTTAAGTATAAATAATATTTAAAAATATAAATAACTCCCACTGGTGATACTATGAGGGCCTTTGAATTTTTAAATAAAAATAAAGATCAAGATCATGGTAAATTAGGTATAACAATGGTTTTAGATAAGGGATTATCTCCTGAATTTTTAAAGGATTACTTAAAAGTTTGTGGGGATTACATATCCTTTGTTAAGTTTGGATGGGGAACCTCAGCAGTGCAGGATAGGGATATTGTAAAGGAGAAGATAAAAATTTACAAAAGATATGGAATAAAGGCCTACCCTGGAGGAACATTGTTTGAGGTGTGCTTTTCTAAGGGATTATTTGAGGAATATTTAGTAGAATGTAGGGATTTAGGTTTTGAGGCCTTGGAAATATCCAATGGTTCCATAGATATTAGTTTAAAGGATAGAAAAGAAGTTATAATGGAGGCAAAGGATAGGAACTTTACCATATTAACAGAGGTTGGAAAAAAAAGTATAGAGGAAGACAGAAAAATAACCACAAGTGAAAGGATAAATTTAATAAATCAGGATTTAGAGGCAGGAGCAGATTATGTAATTATTGAAGGCCGAGAGAGTGGAAAATCCATTGGGTTATTTGATAATATGGGCAATATTAAAGTAGAGGAATTTGATATTCTAATAAATTCCACTCCCATTGAAAAATTAATATTCGAAGCCCCTCAAAAAAATCAACAGGTTTATTTCATATTGAACATTGGAAGTAATGTAAATTTAGGAAACATATCCTATGATGATGTGATCTCTTTGGAGACCCTTAGAAGGGGATTAAGGGGAGATACCCTTGGAAAGGTGAATATTTAATAAAAATAATATAGGAGGAAAAATATATGAATATCAAAGAAATCACCATTATTGGAGGATACAATAAACACAGGGAATTGGAAAATGTAAGGGAATTAACTATAAAAAAAGGGGAAATATTTGGCATTGTAGGTCCAACAGGTAGTGGGAAATCTAATTTAATAAGTGATATAGAGCAACTGGCACAGGGGGATACCCTCTCAGGGAGGAAGATTCTAATAAATGGAGAGATACCCCCTGAAGATATAAGAAGAAACCCTCGAAAGAAAAGGATTGCCCAACTTTCCCAAAACATGAACTTTTTAGCAGACATGACTGTTGAAGAGTTTATACTGATGCATGCAAAGAGTAGAGGTATTGAAAGGGAAAATATAGTGGATAAGGTAATAAATTTAGCAAATAAATTAACTGGGGAACCAATTGAAAGGGAATATAATTTAACAGTATTAAGTGGGGGGCAATCTAGAAGTCTCATGGTGGCAGATGTAGCAGTTGTAAGTGATTCTCCCATTGTATTAATTGATGAGATAGAAAATGCAGGAATAAAAAAACATGAGGCTTTAAATCTATTGGCGGATTATGGGAAAATTGTAATGATTGTAACTCACGATCCAGTTTTGGCTCTTATGGCTGATAGGAGAGTAGTGATGAAGAATGGAGGCATGTGTAAAATCATCAATACCTCATCAGAGGAAAAAGAGGTTTCAAAAAGGTTAAGTGAGATAGATGATTGGATACTCTCCCTTAGAGAAAAAATAAGACATGGAGAAATATTAGGATTGGACAATGTAATAAAAAAACAATATATGTGATAGAATGGAAGATAAAGAAAATGGATTGTCATATAAAGGTATAAAGATAGCCATTGTAGCGGGAACTCCTGGGGCTGGTAAAACCTCAGTACTGATTCATACAATTAGATCTCTCATAAACTTAGGGTTTAATCCTGCAGTGGTTAAAATAGACTGTTTATATACTGATGATGATATTAGATATAAAAAATTAGGTATTCCTATACTTGTAGGACTTAGTAAAGATATGTGTCCAGATCATTTTGCAATATATAATCTAGAGGAAATGGTGGAGTGGGCAAATAATCAGAGCCAAAATATAGATATACTTATTGTTGAAACTGCTGGATTATGCCATAGATGTGCCCCCTATACAAAGAATACCCTTGGAATCTGTGTAATAGATGCAACCTCTGGACCAAATACTCCAAAAAAGGTAGGGCCATTTTTAACAGGTGCTGATATAGTGGCCATTACAAAGGGAGATATTATTTCTCAACCTGAAAGGGAGATTTTTAGGGAGAGAGTTCTGGAAATGAATCCAAAATGTAGAATTTATGATGTAAATGGATTAAGTGGGCAGGGATGCGAAGAGATTGCTAAGGAAATTACAAAAACAAAGTCCATAATGCATGAGGAACTGGAATTTGAGGAATTGAGACATAGTGCTCCATTATGTATATGTACTCTCTGCATTGGCGAAAGGAGAGTTTCAAAAAAATACCACAGGGGAGTTCTAAGAAGAATAGATGGATTTACAAAGTACCTGGGGGAATAAACCATGGAAAATATTTTAAGGAAAGTTATGGATCTACTACCTGGTTATAACTGTGGAGCCTGTAATTATCCCAAATGTGATCTATTTGCAGAGGAACTTTTAAAGAAAAATGCTTTTTTAGAGGATTGTCCAATTTTACTTCGAGAGGATTTTAATAAAAACTTTAAAGAATTAAAGGATTTAATAATAAAATTAAATGAAAGTGAAAAATATAATAAATATAATGATGATAATAAATATAATAATTATAATGATGATAATAAGGATAATAAATATACTAAAAATACTATAAACTATAATAATGATAATAAAGATAAAAATAAAGAAGTAATTGGTATAATAGATGGATACAGGGGAGATTTTATATTGGATCCCCTACCTGGTGAATCCTCCTGTAGGGAAACCTTAATGATTCCAAAAAAAATTACACTAAATGTTGGAGATCATATACAATATAGGCCCTTAGGTTGTCCCATACCCCATTTTGCTAAGATTATTCAGGAAAAGGATGGATTGTATGTTGTCCATATTGATGGTCCCTGCCATAGGATTAGGTATGATGAGGATCTAATTAAAAAATACAAGAATGTAGGTATTGCAATTGTATTGGCCTTTGAGGGCATTGTTGTTGGAAGGGTTCCAGAGGTTGGACACACTGTAAAATTTATACCCAACCACTGTATGATGCAGAAGGTTCATTCTGGGGTTGTGGTGGAAGTGGAGGGTAAGAGGATATATATTGAAGGTATAGACTTAAAGGTATTTTAAAATTATATTCCGTAGATCTCTGATATTTTACTATTTATCTTTTTTAATACCAATCTAAGGGGTAAATTTAAATCCCTTGCTATCTTCTTTACATCCTCATACTCGGGCTTTATATTTATCAATTTATCATTAATAAAGGATATTTTAACTCTGAATTTATAGGGCCTATCTTTTATTGATATATCATGTATCTCCATCCTACGCTCTGCCTTTATTCTATTAACTTCCCTTATCCTAACCCCTAAGGTTCCTGTCTCCTCCATAAGTGTTTCTACCATCCTATCAAGATTCTGATTGTCAGTGATTACTGTAATAATATTATTGGGCCTATTTTTTTTCCCTATGCCATTTACAACAAAGACCTCCTTAGCCCCCCTATTTAGTAATACTTCAAAGAGGTTTCCAATTATTTCCCCTGGAACATCATCTACGTTGGTTTCAAGGATTACTATACTTTCTTTACTATCAATATCCATTCTTCCCTCAACAACTCTAAGGACATTTGGTACATCCTCCAATCTTTTGGAGCCCCCTCCATATCCAACCTTTAAAGGTATCATCTCTGGATAGTTATTTAGTACCTTATCAACAATGTTTGCTAGTATGGCAATGCCTGTTGGTGTAGTATGCTCAAAGTTATTACTGTAGGGGGGATTGGTGTATTTTATATTGTGCCTACATAGTATTTCAAGGGTACTTGGGGCAGGTGTAGGTAGAATACCATGTTCCATGTAGATATAACCCCCGCCTAATACTGGAGGAGTGGAGTATATTTTACCCTCTAAGTATCCATGTTTTTCAAGTATTGCAACACTTCCAAGAATATCAAAGATGGTATCAAGGGAGGAGATCTCATGGAGATGAATATCACTACTTCCATGTACCTTCATCTCTGCAGATATTAGATCATCTAAGACGTTGAAGGAGATATTTCTTACTCTCTCTGGGAGATCCAAAGTGTTTAATACTTTATTCATAGTGTTTTTTAGATCCTTGGGATTTTGCAATCTATCCTCTACTATCTCCATATTGAGTTTTTTTGCCCTTATTCCATTTATCTCCTCCTCCTTAATATTCACTTTGAATTTTTTACAATTATCTAATCCTTCTATGACCTGAGATAATTCATATACCATATCAAAATCATTTGTTAGATCTACAAGGGCTGATACTAACATATCCCCAGATATGCCTGATATCTTAGGGTCTAAAACCAATACTTTCATTTTTATCCCATTTAATTTTTAAAATAAAATATAATTAAAATTATTTTTATTAATATAAAAAATTTTATTTATATTATTTATATCATTTTAAACTTACATTTTAACATAATAACTAAAACATGGGATAATACTAAAAACAATGAAAAGGATAAACATTAAAAGAGAATGCTTTCAAGTCCATATCTACTTTAACATGATGTGAAGTTTATAATGCCGGTTTTATAAAGAAATCTATTCTTCCTTCAGTGCTTAGGAGCATTCATGGAAAATAATAGTAGGGTTTTTATTTTTTATATATATCTGCTCTTTTAAATATTTAAAATTTTAATTTATTATTATTTATTTTAATTATTTTTTAATTTTTTTAAATAGTTATTTTATTATTTTTTTTAATTATTATTTATTTAATACACCTGTAGATTTTATTTTTTTATTTTTACTGTTCATTTTTATTCCTATTATACTAATTTTTTTAAAATGATAAATTTTATACTATTTGTTATTTTTATTAAATTAGTTTATTTTTGCTTATAATCCCACATATAGATTTTTAATAATATAAAATGGTAATATTTATATTTACGAAATATTATGGTTATAAAATTAATCAACATAAACCTTATATTAATCACTCTTTAAGGCCTTTATTGGATCTAAATTTGAAGCCTTATACGCTGGATAAAGTGATGCAATTATAGAGGTTCCAACACCAAATAAAACTCCCAAAAATGGGTAAATTAAACTTTCCATAGTTATGGAGGAGTTTAGTACATAATGAACAATTAAATAACCAATCCCCAAACTTAACAATACCCCAATAACACTTCCAACAACTCCCAATATTAAAGATTCATAGAGAAACAACATTATTATATCTCTTTTAGATGCACCAATGCTCTTCATAACACCAATTTCCTTTGTCCTTTCAACTGTACTCATTAACATTACATTTCCAATTCCAATTCCAGCAACCAATAGGGATATTCCCCCTATACCCATTAAAAAAAGAGATACTTTATTCATAACATCATTTATTGATTGGAGAATTTTATCCATGGATAGAATAATAATCTTTTTTTCTTTTTTATTCATAATCTTTTCTGTTTCATTTTTTATTTTATTAATGTCCCCTTTATTTTTTACATAAAGAACTATCATGGAGTAGTTATCACCATAAAATCTTTTAAATGTTTTTTCCGATAAAAGCACTGAATTTTGAGATATTACAAAAAAAGAACTATTATAGATGCCTTCCACCCTAAAGGATATATTTCTCAGGAGTATTCTATCTCCAACATCAACATCATGAGTATTGGCAAAAAAACTATCCACATAAACTGTTGTATCTGTTAATTTACTTTTAGTATCTAAGTTTAAATATCCTATGTGCTCTTTTTTTATTCCATATATTGCTGCATAGGTCCTTTTATTTTTTTCTTTAATATATACAACATCAGTTCTTAAGGATATGGGAATTACAATGCACTTTAATTTTTTTAACATATCCACATCTTTTTTTGTAAAATAGGAATACCCCTCCTCAGGGTTAGGATATAGGACAACTAAATTTGCCATCCCTTCAAAGTTCTCAGATATTCCCTCTTTTAATCCCCCTCCCAAAATCCCCAAGGAGGAAATGGTCATAACCCCTATAATAATACCTAACAATGCCAAGGCACTTCTTAAAATATGCCTCCTTAGGTTTCTCTTTGCCATCATGAGATACATAATTTCACACTTTTTTATCAATGGAAGAAATGGAACTTATTACCCCATCCCTTAGATGAATCACCCTATGGGCATATTCTGCCACAGATGGATCATGGGTAACTATTACAACAGTTTTTCCATTGTTATTTAACTTTTTTAATAATTCCAATATTCTTTTTCCAGTTTTTGAGTCTAAACTTCCTGTAGGCTCATCACAGAGTAAAATTGGGGGGTTATTTGCCAATGCCCTTGCTATGGATACCCTCTGCTGCTGTCCTCCACTTAATTGATTTGGATAATGATTGGCAAATTTTTCATTTAATTCCGCCATCCTTAAACATTCTATTGCCCTATTCCTTCTCTCCCTTTCAGATAGTGTGTTTCTATACTTAAAAATCAAGGGAATTTCAACATTTTCCAATGCATTTAAAAGAGGTATTAGGTTAAACTGTTGAAATACAAATCCAATCTTGTCTCTCCTGATTCCTGTTAATTCATCATCATTAAGATCCTTGATTTTTATACCATCTATATATATTTCCCCATGGTCTGGCCTATCTAAGCATCCTATAATATTCAATAGAGTGGATTTTCCACTTCCACTTGGTCCCATAATTGCTACAAACTCCCTCTCTTTTATCTTTAAATTTATATTCTTCAGGGCATAAATTACCTCTCCCCCCATATTATAGGATTTTGTAATGTACTTAAGTTCTATCATTTAAACCTCTCTATTATTTTTGTTATTTTTTATTATTATTTTTTTATTTTTCTTAAAAAAATTCCAATATAATAAAAATAAAACACCGACAATAAATAATATTCCAATTATTAAGGGTATATAATCATTATTTTCCTGGCTTTGGTTAGGGTTTATTAGGTTTTTAATACTTATATTTTTCTCAATTTTGATTAAATTGTTATTTTCATCCCTATATTGAATAACTATTGGAATTGAATCTGTTTCATTTATTACCTTAGCATGGAGTTCAAAACTTCCATAATCATCAGGATTTAAGGTACCTATAAAGTAGTTTTCATAGGGCCTCAGTGGTATTACCCTCTCTGTTTTTTTAACACTTATCAATACGCTCTTTGCCTTATCTGTCCCAATATTGGATAAATCCCCAGTTATGGTTTTTTCAGTTATTCCTTCAACATTTACGCCAGTTAAAACTAAATCTACTTTTCCAATAATATTTACGGATATATTCCTCTCTATTTCATTTCCACCAAAGATTATCCTTACTGGAATCTCCTTAACTCCCATTTCCTCCACTTTAATGTTAAATGTTATATTTTTAATTTCTCCATAATTAATAGATAGAGTTTTCTGATTATTCCCTATGTAGTATTTCCCAATAATTACAGTGAATTTACTGTCTTTATAATTGTTTTTAATAGATAAAGTAAAGTTATTTACCTTTCCAACAGGAAAAGAGCAGTCCTTCACATTTAAGTCAATAGCATCATTTGGAATTATCTTGAATATTAAATTTCCACTCTCTTCAACTGTCTTCTGATTTTTGTAGTTGTAGGTTATTGTTTTTGATTTCCTACTCTCAGTTTCTCTTTTATCTACCAGTTGGAGGTCATTATAGGGATTGCTATAGGTAAGGGTATAGGGTAGTTTTGCTATGCCACTATTTTCTCCATAGACCTTTATCTCTACTGTCCCTGTTTTACCAGGTTTTAAATATTTAATATATCCCTCTGATAGTGCATATATATTGTTTCCTTCTTCGAATTTTATTTTTATATTCTGGGCTATCCCTGTTCCTTTATTTTTTATTTTTATATAGATCCTATTTATTCCCTCATTTATCACTGATGGATTTTCCACTGTTAGTGTTGGTTTTCCTCTAATGGGAATTTCAAATATTCTATTATCTGAGTATTTCTTTCCATCTTTTGTGTAATTACAGTATGCTAAGATATTATAATCCTTTGATGGAGCATCTTCTTTAATATGTATTATAAAGTGTCCCACTCCCTTTTCAGATTGAAGTAGATTCCCCTCATAGTCCCTTCCCTTAATGATTTGGATATACTCACTTCCCACTCCATAGGGGGATACACCTATTACTGTATTGTTTATCTCCTTCTCTGGCGTAATTATAACCCATAGGTCATAGGTCTTTCCAGGTTCCAAGTATTCATTTTTGTAGTCAATACCTGTAAATTCCACTGCATTTATTGGATTGATTAATAATAAAAAAAATAAAAATAAAATAAAAATAAGGAGTTTTTTCATTAACTTCACCTTAGAGCATCTTAATTACACCATATATCTGATAGATTAAAAACAGTACTACTGGGATCAATGCAACTATAAATGCCTTTTTTAATTCCAGATCTCTTGCATATTTTATTCCATAGGTCCATAAACCTAAGTTCCATAAAATAACTGCAATATTAATTAAAAGGTTAGTATATACCATAGTCTTTGGTATTATAGAGGATATAACCTCCTCTGCAACTGTGGGATTTTGTAACTGTTCCATTGTTAATGTTGGGACCTGAGCATTAGAGAGGAAATAATAACCTACTAAAATAGTAATTAAGGATCCTATTAGATTTGGTAAGAATCCATAGCCTATAAATCCCAATGTTCTTTTAAAGGGCCCTTCTCCCTTAAATGCCATTGAGATTAGATGCATCACACCTGCTATTAATAACCAGCTTATAAACCCACCTATAAAGGAAGATACTATCGAGAATATCATTATTATTGACATTTTACTCTGCATATCTGGTGGGAATAGATTAAATATTATTGATGTTTCGTAGTAAGTATAAATAGAGTTAAGTACTGAAAGGGCGAGAACTATTAGAAACGGCGTTGTAAGAGAGGATTCTTTACTTGATAGATCTTTAAAGAAGTTATCTGGATTTAGAATCAATTCTCTTATATTCATTTTTTCCCTCCTTATTATTCTTTAATAACTAATATGCCAATTTAATTGTATTTAAATATTATTTGATAAGTAATACTATGATTTATTTATTCTTTTATTGAAATAAATTAATATTGAAAATAAAAAAATTAAAGGTTTTATAAAAAAATTTAATTAAAAAATAAAAATTAATTTTAAAAAATTATAAAAAAATTTAAAAAAGTATTTTTAATTTAAAATTTTAATTTAGTTTTTTATATTTATATATTCAAATTTATTAAAAATTATTAATATTTTTTTATTTTATAATTTCTTAATTAATAAATTAAAAATAGTTTCCATTCCATAATCACAAAAATATTCCACAATTCAAAATTCCTTCGGAATTTTTACGATTTATTCCCTTTGCTTGTAAATGGTCTGATTTTAACACAACAGGAACTAAATTACAGAATATGTTCCTCCAGAAACATGTGTTTCCATCCCACAATGGTCTGATTTTAACGTGAAAAAATTTATACGAGATACTTACATAATCATATTTCCATCCCACAATGGTCTGATTTTAACTTAAATTAAATAATAAGATAATATTAATTATTATAATAGTTTCCATCCAACAATGGTCTGATTTTAACAATAAAAAATAAAAGATAGTTTCCATCCCACAATGGTCTGATTTTAACCTAATGAATTCAATACAGGATGTTAAAAATATAATAGAGTTTCCATCCCACAATGGTCTGATTTTAACATATTTACTTTATTTGTAGAAAATCTTGATATTAAATAGTTTCCATCCCACAATGGTCTGATTTTAACTCTTATTTTAAATTGCTCAATGATAAGATAATTGCGTTTCCATCCCACAATGGTCTGATTTTAACGTGATAATGAATATATAATTGACAATGAAAATTCTTTTAATTTTATGTTTCCATCCCACAATGGTCTGATTTTAACATACTTATTGTATTAATTGCTCTTGTTGTTGCTCTTGGTTTCCATCCCACAATGGTCTGATTTTAACTCCTCTCTGAAGAACCTTTTTAGTATCTCGCCTCCAAGTGTTTCCATCCCACAATGGTCTGATTTTAACTCCTTCCAATCATTATTTAAATTCTTAAAAATTAAAGAGTTTCCATCCCACAATGGTCTGATTTTAACAAATTATATACTGATGAAGAAAAAAATAAAATAATTAAGTTTCCATCCCACAATGGTCTGATTTTAACCTTAATAAATTCCAATCCAATATTGTATTTATTTATTGTTTCCATCCCACAATGGTCTGATTTTAACTGTTCTTTCCCCATTCGTAGCAGATGATGTAGAAAAAGTTTCCATCCCACAATGGTCTGATTTTAACTGGCAATGTGGTAATAACTACCGTAGATGGGAAGAAATGTTTCCATCCCACAATGGTCTGATTTTAACATATCAATGTTTAATGTATTTATTGCTCCATATTGTAAGTTTCCATCCCACAATGGTCTGATTTTAACTCTAATTAATGAGAGTACAGCATTTGTAAAATGGTTGGGTTTCCATCCCACAATGGTCTGATTTTAACTAAATATTCATACTCTTAAATCTAAATTCTTTTTTGAATAGTTTCCATCCCACAATGGTCTGATTTTAACAAAGGCGTGCTCAATCAAAAGGTAAAAAGTTCATAGAATAGTTTCCATCCCACAATGGTCTGATTTTAACTTGTTATCTGGTGTTGCAAGTCTTGTGCCTATCTAGTTTCCATCCCACAATGGTCTGATTTTAACTAAACCCTTAGATAATCACGCCTATGTCGGTATTTACATGGTTTCCATCCCACAATGGTCTGATTTTAACTTGCTGCTGTCTTAATGTCTATTCTAAGGGGTGAATAGAGTTTCCATCCCACAATGGTCTGATTTTAACTAGAACTTGAGGAGGAACTACTACTTCTAGAACTTGGTTTCCATCCCACAATGGTCTGATTTTAACGTTAAAATCTACTGAACAAGTGCAAATATCATTTTCGTTTCCATCCCACAATGGTCTGATTTTAACAAGTCAAAAGATAGGAATAAAATAAATGCAGAAATAAAGTTTCCATCCCACAATGGTCTGATTTTAACATATTCTACATCAATTGGGGCATTGGTAAATGAGCCAGTTTCCATCCCACAATGGTCTGATTTTAACAATGAAACTTGCAGATAAAGTGCTCGATACCCCTATTTGTTTCCATCCCACAATGGTCTGATTTTAACTTGGTTTGAATTATGTCCGATTCCTAAATTTAATTTGTTTCCATCCCACAATGGTCTGATTTTAACTTTCTTTTTTGCTTCCATGACTTTTTTAAGTTTAAAGTTTCCATCCCACAATGGTCTGATTTTAACAACATCACTATGCCCAACTATTTTACTTACAACATCTATGTTTCCATCCCACAATGGTCTGATTTTAACAAAAAAATGCAAAATACAAATAAGCAAGATTCTTTGGTTTCCATCCCACAATGGTCTGATTTTAACATTATTTACCTATAATTTTAACAAAAAAACATAGCGCGGGTTTCCATCCCACAATGGTCTGATTTTAACACTCCCGCCTGGATAACCTTATGGACGGGAGTGTAATGGTTTCCATCCCACAATGGTCTGATTTTAACATTTATAAAAACCACCTCCAAACAAAGAACCCTACTATAAGTGTTTCCATCCCACAATGGTCTGATTTTAACGTAAAAAATATTTCAGAAGATACCTTGAAAATAGATATGTTTCCATCCCACAATGGTCTGATTTTAACTTGTGAAGGTTCTCTTGCAGATATCAGAGTTTCTATTAAGTTTCCATCCCACAATGGTCTGATTTTAACAGGATTAATACCATACGGGAAGGCATTAAAGTTATTAAGTTTCCATCCCACAATGGTCTGATTTTAACATTTGGCATTAAAGAAAGTGGCAAGGGAAGAGCAACCAACAAAGTTTCCATCCCACAATGGTCTGATTTTAACAGAAAATAAAATTTATAATAATAGTATTTACTTATCCCAAAGTTTCCATCCCACAATGGTCTGATTTTAACCAGTAATGCAATAGCATTAATATCATTGGGAGAAAAAGGTTTCCATCCCACAATGGTCTGATTTTAACATATAACAGGTTATTATTAACCTATTAACTTACTTAACCATAGTTTCCATCCCACAATGGTCTGATTTTAACATTGTAAAGAAGATGAACTATTATTAGATTTTTACATTGTTTCCATCCCACAATGGTCTGATTTTAACTTCTATTGTAAAAAACAAAGAGATAAATATTACATTCCTTGTTTCCATCCCACAATGGTCTGATTTTAACGTTTGTATATTAAATATAAAAGTTGCAACAATTTTATTGTTTCCATCCCACAATGGTCTGATTTTAACATACCCTCAAATTTATTTTTTGAGGGTATATTAATGTGTTTCCATCCCACAATGGTCTGATTTTAACATGCAATAACACAAACTTCGAGATATTTAACAAAAGAGAGTTTCCATCCCACAATGGTCTGATTTTAACAAGGTCCCTGTGGCTATTTTTTCTATTTTCTCCC
The DNA here is from genome assembly GCA_019561555.1 of Methanothermococcus sp. SCGC AD-155-C09. Lineage (GTDB taxonomy): Archaea > AGJL01 > Methanococci > Methanococcales > Methanococcaceae > Methanofervidicoccus. The sequence goes on along the minus strand of JAHEQB010000105.1, from coordinate 17,812 downwards.
CGTTTCCATCCCACAATGGTCTGATTTTAACAGATGGGAATTTTTCTTATTTTACTATAAAGAAGGTTGTATCTTCTCCTATATAAACCTTTCTATCTCGAACCTATGATAAGGGCACTTCTATATAAAGACCTGCGACTTGATAATCTTCCTTATTTTAAACCATACAACCCAAAAATTAATTAAATAAAATAAATAAAGAAAAATTATAAGGAAGACACAATAAAGCCAAATAAAATTCCTTAATTAATCTAAATCCCAATAAATTATTAAATCTAAATATATAAAATAATCACAATCCACAATCGATATGGGATCAAAAATCTTACTTTATTTTAACAAATAACCAAATGAAAAAACTTTAAAAATGAAACCAAGGCCATACCTCAAGATATTTTTTAGAAATTACATCCTTTTATTAAAATATATAAATGAAATTAAAAAATTATAAAAATAAAGAAATAAAATTTTTATTTAAAATTTATTTTAAACAAATTAAAAGAAATAATTAAAAAATTTAATATTAAATTCATAAATTTAAAATAAAAATTAATTAAGTATTTTTTTTATTATTTATTTATTAATTATTATTAATTGCCTACTATTCCCCCATGGTGAAAAAAATGCTATTTTTAGAGGTGTGCAAGGTATTTAATAAAATAGAAAATACCCCTAAGAGATTAGAAAAGATGGATTATTTTATAGAATTAATAAAAATGGCAGAGGAGGAAAATTCTCCCTCTAATTTAAAAAAAATATGTTATCTATCCATTGGCAGAGTTTATCCTGAGTATGAAAATAAGGAGTTGGGAATAGGTCCAAATATATTGATGGAGGCAATTAAGAGTATAGGTATTAAGGAAAAGGAATTATTAAAGTCCATTAAAGAAACTGGGGATATTGCCCTATCCATTGAAAAATTAAGTTCCCAGATAAAACAGGTTTCCCTATTTCAAAAACCCCCTGCCCTTGAGGAGGTCTATGAAACCTTAAAAAGGGTAGGGGAAATTGAGGGGGTAAATTCCCAAAAAAAGAAAATACGCCATATATCCAATTTATTTTTAATAACCTCTCCCCTTGAGAGGAGGTATATTGCAAGGATTATCTTGGAGGATATGAGAATAGGCATGAATGTCCCAACTATCTTAGGTGCCTTTTCAAAGTATTTTAATGTTCCAAAGGAAAAATTGGAAAGAATATACTCTCTTGTAAATGATATTGGCATTATAGGTGCAAAATTAATGTTGGGGGTAGATCTGGATAAAGACCAAGATTTAAAATTAAGATTATTTAGGCCAATAAAACCAATGTTAGCCCAACTTATTCCCTCAATTGAGGATGCAATAAAGGAAATAGGCACCCCACAATTTGAAACAAAGTACGATGGGGCAAGAATCCAAGTACATAAAAAGGGAGATACTGTTAAAATATACAGTAGAAAACTTGAGGACATTACAAACTCCCTACCAGAAATTGTTGAGGAAGTGAAAAAATTAAAGGAACATAGTATGATAATAGAGGGAGAATGTGTGGCCATTGATTTAAATACTGGGCATCCAAGGCCCTTTCAGGATATACTAAGAAGATTTAGAAGAAAGTACCATATTGATAAAATGAGGGAGGAGATAACTTTAAGGGCCTATTTTTTTGACATACTTTATTGCAATGGGATATTAATTGATAGGCCCCTAAGGGAACGAAGAAAAATATTGGAAAATATCCTATCAGAACATAATAATTGGGAAAGGGAGAGGGAGAAAATAGAAAGGGAAATTAAATCCCATAAAAAAATAGATATATCCTACAAATTAACAACAGATAGTGTGGAAAGGGTTGATGAATTTTATAGATGGAGTTTAAGTATTGGCCATGAGGGTATTATGATTAAAAACCCTGATGCTCCATATACCCCTGGAAGTAGGGTTAAAACAATGTATAAATTTAAACCAACGTTGGAAAGTTTGGATGTGGTAATAACAAGGGCTAAAATAGGGATGGGAAAGAGAAAGGATTGGTATGGTTCCTTTGAAATATCCATTAAAAATGGGGAGAATGGAAATCTATATCCCATTGGCCATGTAGGTAGTGGCTTAAGTGAGGAGGAATTGGATAAATTAAGTAAAATGATAGAATCAATAAAAATAGAGGAAATAGAGGATGAAGTAATTGTTGAGCCTAAGATTGTATTGGAGGTTACCTATGAGGAGATACAGGAATCTGATAAATATGAATGTGGCTATGCCCTTAGATTTCCAAGGGTTGTTAGAATAAGAGAGGATAAATCCCCTGAGGACATAAATACCTTGGAGGATGTTAAAAGAATATTCCATATTCAAAGGGGAAAGGGATAAAAATAAAATTTATTAATCCCATCTTTTAATTACCTCATAAATTGGACCTCCTTTTGTTAATGTACTTTTCATTAAAACTATGCTATTTACATTGAGAACTCCCAAATCAACATCTTTATGTTTATTTATCCTATCTTTAAGAAGTTTTTTATTTTTAATAAATTTTACTCTACCTATGGTTATATGTGGAATATATTCTCTCTCCCTTTTAAAATTTAAATCCAATAATTTATTATCAATTTCTTCAAAGAGAGGCACAAGATTGGAGGCTCCTACCCAAATTACCCTTATATAATCTTCATTTGGAAAAACCCCTAAATTTCCTATATGACTTTTAATTGATCTTATGGGCAATTCCATATTCATTATCTTCTCTAAGGTTTTTTCATCAATCTCCCCTAAAAACTTAACTGTTATATGCAAATTTTCCCTTTCAACTAATTTTATGCCCTCTAAGTTAAAATCCTTTTTTAAATCCTCTAATTTTTCAACAATATCCTCACTTAACTCTATGGCTAAAAAGCACCTCATGGTTTCACTTTTTCAATAGTATTGGTATTTCCTCCACTATATCATAGGTTTTATTACATTTTTTACAGAGAAGTTTATATTCATTATTATTACTGTTATCAATAATATTATCAACATTTAAAATATTCCTTTTAGGATACTCTTTAAGTTCCAAATCTCCTCCACAGGAGGGACACTGTAATATATGTAGATATTCCTTTATCCAAATCATATTTTCCTTTTTTTATTTTTTTATTAGTTGATTAGATATAAATTTTTGATAATTCAAAATAATATAAATAAAATAAAATAATATAAATAAAATATTAATAAATTTATTATTTATTTATTTTTTTATTCTTATTCTTTTTATAGCCAAGAACATAATTTTTTAAACTATAATCTAAAATATAAAAAAATAAAAATATAAAAAAATCAATAAAAAAATAATTAAAAAATATTAAAAATTAAAAATAAATAAAATTAAAATAACCTAAATCCTAAAATACAGAAAAAAATTAAACATTTAGAAAAATAAAAGAAAGTAAATAATTAAAAAGTAGAAATCCTATAACCTACCTCCCTTCCCCCTACACCCCTAAGCACTGTATGTCCAGAGGAAACCCTTTAAGTATGTGATTCTATATTTATAATAAGTTTAAATTATTATGTGCTTTACTATAATTATTCCATTAATCATACTATATATAGTTTAAAAAATTATTTAGATAGATAATATTTTAATTTTATTTAAAAACCTCATAAAAAATAAAATAATTAAAAAAATTAATAATAAAATAAAATTTTAAAAAATAAAATAAAAAAATAATTAAAAAATATAAAAAATAAAAAATAATCTAAGCAAAAACTCAGGAAAGAGAATATAATAAAAATAGAAATCTAAAATTATAAAAAACAATAGATTTTAATCCTAATGTTCAGTACTGAGAGAGTATTTATTATTTCTTATTATTTTTTATTTTTTAATTCATTCATAACCTCTTCCACTATCTCAGGAGCAAGTCCTATATATGTGGAATAATCAAATAAATAATCAAGTTCCTCTTCATTTAAATATTTCATAACCTCCTCTTCCTCCCTTAAAACCTCTTTTAGATGTTTATTTTCATCATGAGCCCTCATGGCACATCTCCTTACAACCTCATGGGCTGTTTGCCTTCCCATACCTTTTTTAGCAAGGGTAATCATTATTCTCTCAGCCATTATGAGCCCCTTTGTTAATTCAAGGTTTCTATTTACATTTTCAATATTCACATTTAATTTCTTAATTCCCTTTATACTTAAATTTAAAATATGATCCAAAAGGACGCAGGATTCTGGAAAAAGACATCTCTCTGGTGAGGAGTTAGTTAAATCCCTCTCCTCCCATATAGGAATGTTATCAAATTCTGCAAGGGCATTTACTTTAATTACCCTTGATAACCCACAAATTTGTTCAAAGGTTATTGGATTTCTCTTATGGGGCATTGTGGAACTTCCAGTTTGTTTTAAAGGATCAAATTCCTCCTCTAACTCCTTTATTTCTGTTCTCTGCATATTTCTTACAGTTATTCCTATTTTATTAAGGGTTTGGGCAATTAAGGCCAATAGAGCCATAAATTCCCCATGTCTATCTCGCTGAATAACTTGATTTGATATTAAAACAGGATCTAATCCTAAGATCTCTCCAACCCTTTTATGAACCTCCATACCCCTTTCTCCAAGGGCAGCCATTGTCCCTACAGCCCCTGTAATCATGGAAACACATAATCTTTTTTTACACTCCTTTAATCTATCAATATGCCGTTGAATCTCTGAGGCCCAAAGGGCAAACTTCATACCATAGGTGGTAGGTATGGCATGCTGACCATGGGTTCTTCCAATACATACTGTATGTTTATGCTCTTTGGCTTTTTTAATTAATTCCTCTTTTAAAGTTTCCAATTTATTTAGCAATATATCTATGGCATCCTTAAACTGTAAGGACTGGGCTGTATCTATGATATCATTGGAAGTTGCTCCAAAATGTATGTATTCCCCTGCATTTCCCTCACAAACTTCTGCAAAGGCCTTTACCATTGCCACTACATCGTGTTTTGTTTCCCTTTCAATTTCCTTTACTCTTTCCAATTTTACATAATCTATTGAAGATTTTCTATTTATTTCCTCTGCTGCCTCCATAGGTATAATGCCAAGTTCTCCTTGAGATTTTGCAAGGGCTGCTTCAACCTCTAGCATTTTTTGTAATTTATTTTCCTCCTCCCAAACCTTTTTCATCTCCTTTGAACCATATCTAAAATCTATTGGATGTACTGCCATTTTTTCACTTTTTTTATTTTTTTTATTTTTATAAACCTATCTCTTAAAAACTTTAAATATTTCTCCCTCCATGGGGTGTTTTATGTAGTAAAATTTTTTTAAAGGCCCCTATTGTACCTTTATCGGTTTTTATACTTATGTATTCCTTCTTAAGTGTTTTGTATTTTGTAAGATGTTTTATTGTTCTATAAATACCCTTATTTGTTTTTATTCTTATATTATAGTAAAACACATAGTATTTTAAACTTATTATGAATAGGGTAGGCCCATACTTAAAGGACTTCCTCTGCATTACCAGTGCTTAGGGTTATAGGTGAAAGGGAGATGGTGTTAGGGAATTTCTACTTTTTGAATATTTATTTTTCTTTATCTTTTTAAGTATTTATTTCCTTTTATCTTAAGATTTAGATTAATTTTATTATTTTTCTATTTTATTATTATTTTTTTAATTTTTTAATTTTATTTTTTTATTTTTAATTTTTTTTAAATTATTTTTTTATTTTTTATTATTTTTAATATATTTTATGCCCCTTAGGCTCCATACTTCTTAGATCTATTTAATAAATCCAATAGAATGGGCATAATATACTTGCCCCTTATCCAACATAGGCCCCCTTTATAGGTGGAAAACTCGTCAAATTTATCAACCTCATCAGGTCTTACCCCCTTACCCCATATCATTATAGGTATGGGATCTGCTGAATGATCCTTAACCTCTATTGGAGAACTATGATCCCCAGTTACTACAATATATACTTCCTCCCTATTGATATTGTCCAGAATGTATTCCATCATTTTATCTACATTTTCAATTACCCTAACCTTAGTATTGTAATCTCCATCATGGGAGGCCTCATCAGCCCCCTTTACATTAACCATTATAAAGTCATATTTTTTAATACCCTCTACAATGGCCTTTGCCTTACCCATGTAATTTGTATTGGGAGTACCTGTGGCTCCCTCCACATTTATAAAGTCCAATCCTACCATTTTTGATATTCCCTTTATAAGTCCAGTACCTGCAATACAGGCACCCTTTAATTTATATCTTTCATAAAATGGCTCAATTATAGGCACCTTTCCTGCTCCCCTGATTAAAATGGTATTTGCAGGAGGGAGGCCTTTTTTTCTCCTTTCATTATTCACTGGGTGATTGTTCAATCTATCATAAACTATTTTTAGTAGTTTATTAAGCACATTGGCAGTTTTTTTTGCCTCCTGAGAATCCTCTAAGGGTTTTATCTCTGGGATTTCAACTCCTTCTTTATGGGGGTCCCCCTCTGAAACCTTATCGCTCAATTCCTCACCCCTTAAAACAAGGGCTGCCCTATATCCTCCAGATTGTTTAAATATAATTTTAACACCATCTATCTCTATTCCATCTATGGCCCTTTCCAATTCTTCAGTGTTTTTTATTCGCCCAGCCCTTCTATCTACTATCTTTAAATCCTCATCTAAGGTGGCAAAATTACATCTAAATGCTATATCCCCTGGTCTTACTTCTATTCCTACTCCTGCCGCTTCAAATGGTCCCCTTCCAGTATAGTTTTTATAGGGATCATATCCAAGTAGAGCCAAATGGGCAGTATCACTTCCAGGCCTAATCCCAATATCTATGGCATTCATTATTCCACATATACTTTCCTTTGCCATTCTGTCCAATGTTGGGATATCTGCCTCCTTTAATGGCGTATTTCCATTGGAATTAGGTCTATCTCCCAACCCATCAATAATAAAGAGTATTGCCTTCATAATTTCACCTTTTTTTATCTTGGGTTTAATTTTATTAATTTAATAATTTTTATTAGTTTTATTACCTTAATAAATAATATAAATAAACAGGATAAAAAGTTATTGATAATTTAAATTAATAATGGTTTAATATATATTCCTAATTATATATTTAGTTTTAAATAAAACTATTGCAATGTATAAAAAACTTGATTTTAAGAATGTAATAAATGAACAATAATTATTAAAAAATTAATAATAAAATAACATATAATATTAATAAAAAATAAAAAAAATTTAAAAATAATTAAAAAAAATAAAAAAATTATTAATTAAAAGAAAAATAATCATAAAATAGAAAAATCCAAGATTTTAAATATCTAAAACGGAATAAATAATAAAAAATAGGGTTTTTTCTTACCATCCTTATAATCCTAAGCACATGAGAGAGCAGGCAGAATCCTTGGCAGGATTAATTATATAGCCATATTAACCTAAGGTAGAAGGAATTAGAGCATTTCTTGTAATTATTAGAATTATATTTTTTTATTATTATATTTTTATTACTTTTATTTCATAATTAAGTTTAAAATAATGCTTGACTACCATATTTAAAGGGAGATATTAATGGGAAAAAAAACTTTAAAAAAAATATTAAAGGACCTTGTAGAGAATAATATTTCAATTGAAGAGGCAGAAACCCTTTTAAAGGTATATCAAATTGAAGAAATTGAAAATAAAATAAAAATGGATATATATCGGGAAATAAGATCAGGCATTCCAGAGGTAGTTTATGCCAAAAATAAGGATTTTGAGGATATAATCTTAGCATTGAAAAAATCTGCAGAGAGAAATAATATTGCCCTTGCCACAAAGGTTAAAAGGGAGCATATTTTAGAATTAGAAAAGAAAAAGGATGATTTAATAAATAAGTTAAATATTCAAGATTATGAGTTTATAATAAACCATAGGGCCCAGACAATAGTACTTAAAAAGAAGGACTATAATACAATAAAGTATGGAAAGATAGGCCTCTTAGCAGCAGGTACAAGTGATATTCCCATTGCAGAGGAGGTAAAAGTCACTGGGGAGTTCTTAGGTTGTGAGGTTATATGCTCCTATGATGTAGGTATTGCTGGAATACATCGCCTTTTTAATCCATTAAAGAAAATGATAAGGGAAGAAGTAGGTTGTATCATAGTAATTGCTGGTATGGAGGGGGCACTTCCCTCTGTAGTATCCAGTTTGGTGGATATTCCTGTAATTGGGGTTCCTGTATCTGTGGGCTATGGAGTGGGAAAGGGGGGAAAATCTGCATTATACTCCATGCTAACCTCCTGTGCCCCAGGTTTAACTGTGGTAAATATAGATAATGGCTTTGGTGCAGCCTCCTTTGCTTCACTATTGATAAAACAGATTTACAGGCATAGGAATAAATAATAATAAATATGTTATATGGTAAAATAGCAATAAATATAAATAATAATAAATAATAAATTGAACATTGAAAGTAGGGAATAATGTAAAAAAAATAAAAAAATAATAATTATAAAAATAAATATAAAAATAATTAAAGGGACAACGTGAAAATAGCCATGATTACTTGGGAATATCCTCCAATAATGGTGGGAGGATTATCAGTCCATTGCAAAGGACTTGCTGAAGCACTTGTTAAAATTGGACATGATGTGGATATAATCACAGTTGGTTATGAATTACCTGAATATGAAAATGTAAATGGGGTAAATATACATAGGGTAAGGCCTATAAAACATGGGCACTTTTTAACATGGGCCTTACTTATGGAGAATGCCATGAAAAAAAAATTGGGGTTATTGGGAATAGATAATTATGATGTTATACATTGCCATGATTGGATGACTCACTCTGTTGGTAGTAGTATAAAGCATCTCCTCAATAAACCCTATATTCAATCTATACATAGTACAGAAATGGGAAGATGTGGTGGTATCCATTCTGAGGATTCCAAGGTAATAAATGATTTGGAGTGGTGGAGTACCTATGAATCCCATGCCCTAATAACTGTAAGTAATTCCACAAAGGAGGAGATATGCTCAATATTTAATGTGCCATGGGATAAGGTAAATGTAATATACAATGGCATAAATCCAGAGGAATTTGATATCCCAATGGATGAACAGGAGAAAAATAATTTCAAATTAAGTATTGGAATACAGCCCCATGAAAAAATGATACTCTTTGTTGGAAGGTTAGTTTATCAGAAGGGAGTGGAGTATCTTATAAGGGCTGTGCCAGATATAATTAAAAACCATCCCAATTCCAAGGTAGTTATAGCAGGTTCTGGAGATATGAGAGGATATTTGGAGGATTTAGCATTTCAATTGGGTTGCAGGGATAAAATAATATTCTTAGGATTTATCAGTGGGCAAATGCTTAAAAAACTTTATAAATCCTCTGATTTAACTGTAATTCCCTCTATATATGAACCCTTTGGCATAGTTGCCTTAGAGGCCATGGCTGCAGGGAGCCCTGTTGTTGCAAGTGCCGTAGGTGGATTAAAGGAGATAATACATCATGAGTACAATGGGGTTACAGTATATCCTCATAATCCTGATTCCATTGCATGGGGAGTTAATAGGGTTTTATCAGATGAAGGATTTAGAGAATGGATTGTAAATAATGCAAAAAAGGATGTTTATAATAAGTACAGTTGGGAGGCAATAGCCCATAATACCATTGATGTATATAACAAGGTTATACAAAATATCGAATAATAATTTACTAAAAAAGAATAAATACATTAAAAAATAGAAAATAAAATATATACCTAAAAAATAGTGAAAATAAAAACATAAAAATTAAAACCCTAACATTATCCCTCTAATACTCTAAGTACTCATAGAATAAATAGAAATCCTTTAAAGGAATATATGTTATACTTATAAAATAGAACTTAAGTATCCTTTTTTATTAATATTTTGTCTTTTTTGTTATATGCAAATGGGCACTGTCAAGATAAGATAGATACTAAAAAATATATCTAATAGTAAATATAACTATAACCTATAAGATCACAATTAGAATATTTGTTACATGAAGTAAAAATTAGAAAAATCTTCAAGAGAAATAAAAAAGATATTAAATTAAAAGTGCTTAAAGCATTATTGTATTACTTAGGGACTTCTCTCAGAAAAAGGATGAGTTTATATCCTGTTTCCAAGAAATAAGTTATGAGTCTGTAAGAACATACCATCACAAAATAAAAGAGGTTATTAAACCTCCTGAAAAAAGGGATAGAAGACCTATAGCCATTGATGAAAAAACAGAGATTGGAACACTCAGGTCTTTGTCTGAAGTGCTATAGATGTTGATATCAAAGAATATTTAGCCATATAGTTAGAGAGCTTTGTAGCATTCTATAATCTCTGGAGGTCATTAATTTGATAGTTCTCCTTGATAACTTCTTAACTTATCAGTGCCATTGTTATATATAATGTTTATTTTATGTGGGGTAGGGCAATTGTTCTTTATAATTAATTTTTAAAAATAATGAATTTTAATTATAATTTTTAATTATTAAATATAATTATATCCCTTTTCAAAGGCCAATATGTTCTTTTCTCCAGTACCCTTAGGCACACTGTCCAATATTGCCTTTTCCATGGCTTCCTTGGACACTATATTGGTTATTTTTGTAAGGGATCCTAACATTACAATATTGGCCACAATCTTTAACCCTATCTCCTTATAGGCAATCTCAGTAAATGGGATTTCATATACTTTAACATTGTATTTCTCTTTATAACCCTCTGGTACTGTAACTAAGTCCCTATCTACAATAACTACCCCCTGATCCTTAATATCCCCACCATAGGAATCAAAGGCTGGCTGAGACATACAAACCAATACATCAGGCTTTATAACCTTTGGAAAATCTATAATATCCTCGGAAATTACAACCTCAGATCTACTTGCCCCACCCCTTGCTTCAGGTCCATAGGATTGGGTTTGTACTGCATTTTTATTATCATAAATAGCCGCACTTCTACCTAAGATTACACCAGATAAAACAATCCCCTGGCCTCCAAAACCAGATATTCTAAACTCTTTTCTCATAATTTCACCTAAATCTTATTATTGTTTATCTACTATTTTATGTAAGGATCTTAAGCCTTCAGTGAATTCTGGTTTTTCAGTGTTTAAAAGTTCCCCTATTATTATTTTATTGTTTAACTCCTCTTTGGGCAAGTCTTTGGCCTTTTTAATATTTATGGTGATTTCCTTGAATAATCTCATCATATCCACTGGATTCCTTGAAATATTGAATCTACCATAGTAAGTATGGCATTGGGCAATTACCTCAATAAAGGAGAATCCCTTTTTAGAAAGTCCCTTCCTTATACTGTTTGATAGTTGTATAGGATGGGCTGTAGTCCACCTAGCCACATAGGTTGCCCCTGCTGCAATGGCTAACTCACATAGATCCATGGTATTTTCTATATTACCATAGGGGGCTGTAGTGGCCTTTTTCTCATGGGGGGTAGTTGGTGAAACCTGTCCTCCTGTCATTCCATATATATGATTATTTACACAAATAACTGTAATATCTATATTTCGCCTACAGCCATGTATGAAGTGATTCCCACCTATTGCCGACAAATCTCCATCTCCTGTAAATACAACAACCTTTTTATCATGAAGAACTGTTTTTATTCCTGTAGCAAATGCTATTGGCCTTCCATGGGTTGTATGAAGTGAATCACAATATAAATAACCAGGTATTCTGGAGGAACATCCTATACCTGATGTGGCAATATAGTCCTCAGGTTTAATGTTTAATTTATCAATTGCATTAGTAAAACAGTTTAATACTATGCCATTTCCACATCCTGAACAGAAAATATGGGGAAGTCTGTCCTCTCTCATATATTTTAATGCTGGATGCATTTACTCACCTCATCATATGATATATAAAAATATAATGAATGGTACTGACTAATAGATATATCTAAAAAAGATGTAAATAATAGAATATACTTATAATTACAACATTTATTGATATTTAAAATTATAGAATTAATACTATATATAATTTTAGCCCTATTTTATTAAAATTAATATAATTACAACCTCCCCATAACTACTTTGTGGGTAAGTTCAAAAATCACTCCCCCTAATTCATTGCCAATATCCTGAAGTTCTAAACTATCAAGTTCTATACTTTCACTTTTTATAGATACCACAACAGGTAAAAATTTATAGGCAATTTCTATAATATCCAAGGGCTTACAAAATAATTCTAGGGCAATAAGGCCATAAAATCCCACATTTTTATAGGGCTCCTCTTTTTCTAACTCCTTTGTAATAACCTTATTTATAATTACATTATCTTCAAGGGATAGGAGTATCCTTTTAATTACCTCTTCCTCAGAGGTACCATATCCCTCAAAAACTGCCTTTGCTTTTATAAGGCCCTCCTCTTCCTCAAATGCAAATAATTCATCCTCATCATATTTTCCCTTTTTATAATCCTCTAAATTAATGGTTATGTTTTCATTTATGGGTATATTGAAGGCCACATTGTATCTCTCATAAAAATTCTTAAAAAAGGTTATTATATGGGCCAGGGCCTCCCCAAACTCCTTAGGATCAACTTTTAATTTAGGGGGTTCTATAACATCCAAATCAGCAGAATAGTTTAAAGGGAATTTTATATACTCTAAAAAGGAATTAAATGATATTTTTAACTCTGTAACTATGGTATAGAGATCATCTTCTAAATCCTCTTCAACAGATAGAATATCACATTTATATTTACTTTTAATATCATTTACTAACTTTTCAAATTCCTCCTTTACAATATTCTCATTATTCCCCTTAATCTCCTGATAGGATATAATTTCAATCATATTTTCACCAAAGATTATAAAAAATTTAAAATAAAAAAAATTATTATTAATTATTATTATAGTTAAATACATAATATTTTAAACTTATAATTACAACATAAAAATTATAATAAACATGCAACATTTAAACTTATTATAATATAGTAATCTAATACTTAAAGAATTTACTCTGCACGTCCAGTACTTGGATTGTAGGGAGGGAGATGGTGGTAGGGGATTCTACTTTTTAAGTATCTGCTTTCTCTCATATCCTTAAGTAGTATGGGATTTCTACTTCTTAAGTATTTACTTAAATACTTACTTTTCTTTTATCTTTTTAAATATTTATTTTTTCTTTTATATCTTAGAATTTAGATTAATTTTATTTTTGTTTTTTATTTTAAAACCCTTTATTATTTTATTTTTATCTTAACTATCCTTTAATTTTAATTTTTTAAATTATTTTTTATTATTTTAATATTTTTTTAATTATTTTATTTTTTTATGGATTTAGTATATTAATCTTCTTTATTTATCATAATTATTTATTATCTCCTTAATGAATACCTATCAATTACAAAATCTCTATCAAGGGAAGATAAAAAACTTCCTAACTTAGGTCCATAATTCTTTCCAAGGAATATCCTATAGGATGCTAAAAAGGCCTCCTTTGGATTTAATCCTATCTCCTTTGCACTGTTGTATATTGATTCATGTAGATCTATTCCCTGGAATTCTATTTCCTTTAATCTTTCTTTAAATAAATTTATCCATTCTTTCTGCCTTTCATTTAATTTATTGTATTCCTCAATGGCCTCCTTAAGATCTATTATGGTTAATACCTCTCCATAATTTAGGGCCCAATTTCTTGCCATATACAATCTATCTTTTAATCTCTCAAAATCCTGTTTATCTATTTTATCAATATCCCCATAATTATTTCTCCTTAGGATCTCCAATACTCTATCCATATCTATTTCATTCTTCTCAGTATTGTAGGCTATTTGAGAGATTACAACACAGAACCTATAGGGTATCTGTAAAGGTAATTTATCTGGTATTTTGGGAGTTGAAATCTCATAAAGTCTTATTTTATCCCTTTCATTTTCATTTAACTCCTGGCCATTATTCATTTTATCTATTAATTCAAAGTAATTTCTCTCCAATTCATCATAGTCCTCTACAAGATTGGGTATTGTTTTTAAATCAAAATCAATATGCTTTGAGGGCTTACTTCTCAAAAGTAAATACCTTAGAACTTCAGGATGGCATATTTTTGTCCAATCCTTAACTGCAAATACCACTCCAGATGAGGAGGACATTGGCACTGATTTTTCTCCTATTTTTAATTGTATCCATTCATAGATTATCTTTTCAGGGGCCTGATAATTATAAACTGCCCTGGCTATTTTCACCCCTGTATCATATGAGCCCCCTGAGGTCCCATGATCCTTGCCCATAGGTTCTGCCACTACTTTAAATAAACTCCATCTTGCTGGCCAATCTACTCTCCAGGGTAATTTACCCCTGCCCTTAAATGGCTCCACCGTATTACTATGCCCACAGGAGCACCTATAATCCACTGTTTTTTCTTCAGGATTGTAATTTATTACCTCTGTGGTGTTCAATTTACCACAACTTTCACATAGTATATTTAATGGATACCAATCCTCATTAAGGGGATCTTTCCTGTATTTATTTAATATATCCCTTATTTTTTCTCTGTTTTCAAGTGCAAGTACTATAGCCTCATCATATAGTCCATCTTTATAGCATTCATCGGCCTTATAAAGGGTTAATTCAATACCTAAATCCTTTAAACTATTTAAAAAGGGATTTAAAAAGTGATCAGAATAGTTTTTACAACATCCCTCAGGGCAGGGGATTTCACTTAAGGGCATACCAACATACTTTTCATAACTTTCAGGTAAAAAGGGATAAACCTTTCTAAGGGGGTCATAGGTATCGGCTATAAATATAAGTTCAGAATTAACATTGCAATTTAAAAGGCCCTTGTAAAGCCCATCTGCAGTGATGGTCTCCCTTGCATTGCCTATGTGGATATGTCCCGAGGGAGTAATTCCACAGGCCACAAGATATTTTTCAGGATTCTGCTTTTCTCTTTTTTTAATTATTTTTTTGGCCATTGCATCAGTCCAGTGCAAATAATCTCCTCCTTTTCTTATTTTTTAATTATTTCTTATTATTACTTTTTAATTATTTTTTTGAATTATTTTTATAATCTGTACATAACTTCAAATCTCTTCTAAGAATTTTAAAACATTTCTTAGGTGTATGAACTTTATTGATTAATCTTTAAAGTTAATCTTTTCTAAATTTTTATTCAAGAGTATTCTTTATTTTATTTTAACGTAAGTAGTGATCTCTTCTGTGATTTAGGGTTTTTTTCATTATTATATTTTGAATATAATTAAATATTTATGGTTCTTTTTCCATTTTCTTGGATATAATGCCTGGTTTTATAACTCTTATAACTTTACTATTTTTTAATGCTCCTTACCCTATAGGAATGTCCTATATTTAAAGCCTTTTGAGGAATTTTATGTCTTTTTATGGATTTTTATCTTCCAATCCATATCCTTAGGTGTTTTGCTATTTATAATTTTCTTTTTTTTATTTTTATTTTTTTTATTCCTTCTTTTTATCCTTTTTATTTATTTTTACCCATAATATGGTAACTTTTTTAAGAAATAATTTTATATTTTATTCTATATTTTTTATTGTTCCTTTAATTTTATTATGTTTTTTAAAGATTTTTATTATTTTTTTAACTATTTTATTTTCTTATTACAATAACAATTATTTTTATTTGATCCAATAAAAAAATATAAAAAAATATTTTAATCAAATATAAAAAAATTAAAAAAAGAAATATAACAATAAAATATTATAAAAATTTTTAATTTTCTATTTTTATTATTTTATAATTCCATAATTTTATGTTTTCACTATCATTCATCCTTAATACCATATTCCTTCCGTAAATCAATAGTTTGATGTAACTCTGGACCTGTGGATATAAGGGTAACAGGCACTCCAACCCTCTCTTCAATTTCTTTGATAAATCTCTTCCCTTTTTCACTTAAGTCCTCATAATTGGTAACACCATAACATTCACTGTCATACTTATCTAAGCAAGTTAGGGCCATCTGGGTAGCACCATTTAATCTACAGGCCCTCTTTGCCAAATTATAATCAAAATAACCTATTCTTCTCCTTCGCCCAGTAACTGTTCCATACTCTACAAGATTTAATCTCTCTGCCTCTTCAAGGGACATTTCAGTTGGGAAGGGCCCCTCTCCTACCCTCGTAGGATATGATTTAAATACCACTATAACCTCATCAATCTTTGTAGGTCCCACTCCAACATCGGCTGCAAATGATGAAGCCGTTGTATCCTTTGAGGTAACATAAGGATAACTTCCATAGTATAGGGATAGTAAGGTACCCTGGGTTCCTTCAATTACAATATTTTTATTGCCCTCCTCTAAGGTCTCATTTACTAGGTTGGATACATCTCCCAAGTATTCCTTTAATACTTCAATATCCTTGGCAAGTTTTAATGTTCTCATGGCTCTATCAACATTTGCTGGACCACATCCTGTTCCAGTGGAGCCTATTTCCTTAGATAGATGGCTATTTGATTTATCCATCTCCTTATGTTTTTCCTCAATAATTCCACAGTTGTAATCCACCACTATCCTATTTTTTATATTAAAGTCACTAAGCATTTCTATTTCTTTTAAAAGTACCTCTGGATCGACTAACACTCCTGCTCCAATGGCAAGTATGGAGTCTCTATTTGGAAACCCTGTAGGCACCATTCTTATACCGTAGTTTTTACCATCAACTTCAACAGTATGCCCTGCATTGGGGCCTACTCCTCCCCTTGCAACAATATAGGGATTATCCTTGTTGCATATATAACTAATAATTTTACCCTTCCCTTCGTCGCCCCATTGGCCACCAACTACTATTGTACATGTCATCCATTGACCTCCATAAAATTAACCCTAATTATATTGGATGGTGATATATTTAAAGATTACTATTTTGCAGGTATTATTTATTTTCCATATATGTATTATAATTCTGAGGTTATAAATAAATAATGTTTTAATTTTAAAAAAATTTATAAAAACAATATTAAAGTAATTTTAAATGATATAAAATATAATTAATTTATGAATTTATTAAATTAGTAGGAATATTAATATATTTTATTACAATATAAAAAAAAATTATTAATTTAATAATAAAAAATATAATTATTAAAAAAAATAAAATAATAATAAAAAATAATATATTTATAAATAATAAAAAATAAATTATTAATTAAAAAATAAAAGGTTTTTAAGGTTGATATAATGAAGAGATTAATAATGTTAAGTTTATTATTATCTCTAAGTTTGTTTAACGTAGTTCATGCTCAGGAATATAGTATGTTGTGGAAGCA
Source organism: Methanothermococcus sp. SCGC AD-155-C09 (assembly GCA_019561555.1). GTDB lineage: Archaea > AGJL01 > Methanococci > Methanococcales > Methanococcaceae > Methanofervidicoccus. Next base: position 554 of record JAHEQB010000105.1, on the reverse strand, counting down.
TGAGACAGATGATCGAGTTAGATCAGTATCTATAACTCCAGATGGGGAACACATTGTTGCTGGAAGTGATGATTATAATGTTTATCTCTTCAACAGAGAAGGGAAGTTGTTATGGAAGTATAAGACAGATGGTAGTGTTTATTCAGTATCAATAACTCCAAATGGGGAGTATGTGGTTGCTGGAAGTTGGGATAATCACGTTTACCTCTTCAACAAAGAAGGGAATTTGTTATGGGAGTATAAGATAGATGGTATTGTTAGATCAGTATCAATAACTCCAAATGGGGAGTATGTGGTTGCTGGAAGTTGGGATAATCACGTTTATCTTCTTGCTTCATTACATATGATATCAAAAATATAGTCAAGAACATAATTATCTAAACTATACTTTATATAATAACATGAATATATTAAGTAATGATCACATAAAATATTTATGTTATAAATATAACAACGTAATAACATGAGCGGAAAATGCATTTATAAGGTTATAAAACATTTATCAGAAGAAGAATTAAATAGAAAGATTAGAGAGCAGAAGGATGCAGCACTCC
>JAHEQB010000104.1 GCA_019561555.1 Methanothermococcus sp. SCGC AD-155-C09 | reverse complement strand
TCCAATTGCCGCCTCCATAATGCTTACGAGACTGAAAGTATTAAAAAACTGCCAGAAGGAAAGGGATACTTCTACGCTGACGGAGGTTACGATAGTAAAAAAGTTTTAAACACTATTGTATTAAAGGATATTTACCACAGGTTAAACCTAGAAAAAACAGAGCAAGGGGATGGGAGGGGAATTAGAAAGATCTTCGATAAAAATAAATATAAAAAAAGAGGAATTTGTAAGGGGTTCTTTGGAGGTATAACAAACTCTTTGGGGATAAAATCCTTTGTTTTTAATGGAACCTTATATATGCACTGAGAATTTTAACAAGGATTTATATATGAGATGGTATGTTAGACACACTCAAATAAAAAATAAAAATAAATAAAAAAATAATTCAATAAAATTAAAAAAAATAAAATAATTAATAATAAAGAAATAATAAAAAATAAAAATTAATAAAATAATCTAAATCTTAAGATAAAATGAAGATAAATGATTAAAGATATAAAGAAAATTAAATACTTAAAGTAAAAATTTAAAAAGTAGAAATTCCCTACCACCATCCTCCCTCTCCCTACTCTCCAAGCACTGTACGTGCAAAGGAAGTTCTTTAAGTATGGACTTACTATATCTATAATAAGTTTAAAATATTATGTGTTTTACTATAAAAAATAAAAATAAAATTAAAAATAAAAAAATAATAATCTAAGGATTTTAAAATATTCAATGTAATAATAAATCTTAAGACATTAATGGAAATACTTAAAGATATAAAGAAAAGTAAAAAAGTAAAAATTTCTACCACTATCCTCCTTCCCCCTACATTCCTAAGCACGGAAGTGCAAAGGAAGTTCTTTAGATTATAATTTTTAAATAATAGCAATATGGTGAGGTTATGAATTACTCTGAGATGGACAGATTAAAAAGATCCAGGGAGTTAATAATAAACATTATAGAAAAAAAGGGAAGGGAGAATTTATATGATCTTACTGGGTTAGGGGGTGGATTTCAAATAGAGGAATCCCAGAAACATCTTTTAGAAACCTATGTGGGCCCTGCTATATTTTCAAAAGAATTAAATGATATTGGTATTTCCCATTTTGGAGGCAATCCCAATATTCATAGGGCAGTGGGATTTAATAGAACCTCAGCAGCAATATTTTCCACAATAATGGCACTATCCAATGAAATTAATAGAGTAATTCATTATCTTCCAAAGATGCCCTCTCATCCTTCAATTCCAAGAAGTTGCAGGATATTTAACATAGATTACTTTGAAAGTGATAATATAGATGAAGTACTGGATAAAATAGAGGAGAATGCCCTTACCATAATAACTGGAGCCACAATGGACCATGAAATTATTAATTTAGACCATCTTAAGGAAATAATATCCCAATGTATTGAGAAAAATAGTTTATCCTTTATTGATGATGCCTCAGGGGCGAGATTAAGGTTATTATACAATCAACCTCCTGCCTTAAAACTTAATGTGGATTTAGCAGTTACAAGTACTGATAAATTAATGAATGGTCCAAGGGCAGGATTACTATCTGGAAAAAAGGAACTTGTGGATAAAATTTATAATGAAGGCTTAAAATTTGGTTTAGAGGCCCAAGCACCAATTTTGGCTGGGATGGTAAATGCAATGAAAAATTTTAAATTGGAGGATCTAAAAAAGGCATTGGATAGAGCAAAAAATATTGATTTAACTCCACTATCCTCTGAGAATATCCAATATATTAGAACTCCAACAGGGTTTGCCCTATGTCTTTCAGAAAGGGAATCCATTGATTTGGCGTTAAAACTCTTAGAGAACTATGGTATAATAACCATTGCTGCAGCAGGCATGCCTGGAGCAAGTAAAACTCTAAGAATAGATTTCTGCTCAAAGGATGCCCATAGATTATCTGATGAATATATAATTAATGCTATAATAAAGTCTAAAAAATACATATAATGCAAATAAAAAAAATATAAAAATTAAATAAATAATAAAAAATAAAAAAATTAAATATAAAATGATTATTAATAAAAAATATAATTAAACACATAAATATTTTAACTTAGTATATATCATAAATAAAAGAATAAAATATTAATAAAGAAATACTTTAAGTTTCTATCTTAGATTACTATAAAATTTTATAATGCCATCCTGTAAAGGACCCACCATTTCCCTCAGTGCTTAGAAGCACACATGGGAATAATGGAGATCTTTAATAGCCATATTTATTTTTTAAGTATTTTAAAATCTTAAATTTCTTTATTTTTATCTTAATTATTTTAAAATTTTTAAATATTTTTATAATTTTTTAATAATTTATTTTTTATTAAATCCTTTAAAATTAAAATTTTTTATTATTATGAATGGTTTTGTTTAGAACTATAATTAAAATAAAATAACAATACATTGACTATAAAAATTAAAAGTGAAAAAAGTATAAAAAAGAAAGTTTAACCTGCTCCACAGGCATCTATATTTGATTCTAAGTCCTCTATTTTCTCTTTTTCCAACGCCTCTTTCACTTTTTTCTTTTCATCATATATTTTCTCTTTATTGTTATCTAATTCAATAACCTCTAAATTATAGGGCCTATACATCAAATTATTGTCCAATAAAACCCATGTTATATCTTTATCCTCTACAATATCCTTAACAATACCCTTGGTTCCTGTATTTATATACCTTACATAGGAACCAATGGTAATTTCTTTATGGTTTATATCCATTACCATATCTATCACCAATTTTTACCAATTTAAGCAATAATTACTTTTGTTTAACATTTTAAGTGTCCTAATATATATAAATATAGCACTTTTAAATATATATTATTGTTTCGTACCTAAAAACAATACAACTTCCAAGGCATCGGTATATTATGCAGTTAAGTGATAGCCTAAGATGGAGAACTTAGGTTTGATGTAAGCCTGTAACCAAGTGATACTTAGTAACGACCGAGTCAATTCCAAATTCTTTTACGTACTCCCAAAGAGTGTGTTTGCTAAGTATTTCTTAGCAAACAATTCCGGTTGATCCCGCCGGAGGCCACTGCTATTGGGGTCCGACTAAGCCATGCGAGTCTATGGACTTCGGTCCATGGCGGACGGCTCAGTAACACGTGGTTAACCTACCCTCAGGTGGGGGATAACCTCGGGAAACTGAGGATAATACCCCATAGGGGAAGAGGCCTGGAATGGTCCTTCTCTGAAAGGACATCCGCCTGAGGATGGGACTGCGTCCGATTAGGTAGTTGGTGGGGTAATGGCCCACCAAGCCTACGATCGGTACGGGCCTTGAGAGAGGGAGCCCGGAGATGGGGACTGAGACACGGCCCCAGGCCCTACGGGGCGCAGCAGGCGCGAAACCTCCACAATGCACGAAAGTGCGATGGGGGGACCCCAAGTGCCTATGCAAAGCATAGGCTTTTCCCAAGTGTAAAAAGCTTGGGGAATAAGGGCTGGGCAAGTCCGGTGCCAGCAGCCGCGGTAACACCGGCGGCCCAAGTGGTGGCCACTTTTATTGGGCCTAAAGCGTTCGTAGCCGGTCCAGTAAGTCCCTGTTTAAATCCTACGGCTTAACCGTAGGGCTGGCAGGGATACTGCTGGACTTGGGACCGGGAGAGGACGAGGGTACTCCAGGGGTAGCGGTGAAATGCGTTGATCCCTGGAGGACCACCTATGGCGAAGGCACTCGTCTGGAACGGGTCCGACGGTGAGGAACGAAAGCCAGGGGCGCGAACCGGATTAGATACCCGGGTAGTCCTGGCCGTAAACTCTGCGGACTAGGTGTCACCTGGGCCTTGGGCCCAGGTGGTGCCGAAGGGAAGCCGTTAAGTCCGCCGCCTGGGGAGTACGGTCGCAAGACTGAAACTTAAAGGAATTGGCGGGGGAGCACCACAACGGGTGGAGCCTGCGGTTTAATTGGATTCAACGCCGGGCATCTCACCAGGGGCGACAGCATGATGAAGGTCAGGTTGACGACCTTACCTGAAGCGCTGAGAGGTGGTGCATGGCCATCGTCAGCTCGTACCGTGAGGCGTCCTGTTAAGTCAGGTAACGAGCGAGACCCGTGCCCTATGTTGCCAGTTCTTCCTCCGGGAAGAAGGCACTCATAGGGGACCGCTGGTGTTAAACCAGAGGAAGGAGCGGGCAACGATAGGTCCGCATGCCCCGAATCCCCTGGGCCACACGCGGGCTACAATGGTTGGGACAATGGGCTGCAACCCCGAGAGGGGAAGCAAATCTCCTAAACCCAATCGTAGTTCGGATCGTGGGCTGTAACTCGCCCACGTGAAGCTGGAATCCGTAGTAATCGCAGTTCAACATACTGCGGTGAATGTGTCCCTGCTCCTTGCACACACCGCCCGTCACACCACCCGAGTTGGGTTGAGGTGAGGCCCTAGCCTTTGGCTAGGGTCGAACCTGGGCTCAGCAAGGGGGGTGAAGTCGTAACAAGGTAGCCGTAGGGGAACCTGCGGCTGGATCACCTCCTAAGAAAAAAGGTCGTTACTAAGCACTAAATGGTTACAGGCTATAAAGGATATGGGCCCGTAGCTCAGTAGGGAGAGCGCCGCCCTTGCAAGGCGGAGGCCGTGGGTTCAAATCCCGCCGGGTCCATACTGCGGAGGTTCATAATTCATAGGGATTATGAACCAAAACCCGATAAAAAGATGAGGGTAATGCATAAGCCCCCATGTCTGGTGATATCCAAGTACTCCCATATATCCAGTATCCTATCTGGGGGATGGCTTGGCTTGGAACGCCGATGAAGGACGTGGTAAGCTGCGATAAGCCCATGGGAGGCGCATACAGCCGTAGATCATGGGATTTCCTAATGGGACTTCCTGCCCTTTTGGGCGATCCCTGAGGATCGGGAACGCGGGGAATTGAAGCATCTTAGTACCCGCAGGAAAAGAAATCAATAGAGATTCCGTTAGTAGGGGCGACCGAACGCGGAACAGGGCAAACTGAATCCCGCAAGGGAGATGTGGTGTTATAGGGCCCTCAGAAATACCTAGGAAGGGATGCCGAAGTTGTCTGGAATGGCACACCATAGAGGGTGAAAGTCCCGTAGGTATAACCAACCTAGGTTAGAGGTGTCCCTGAGTACCGTGGGTCGGATATCCCGCGGGAATTTGGGAGGCATCGACTTCCAACCCTAAATACGTTCCAAGACCGATAGCGCACTAGTACCGTGAGGGAAAGCTGAAAAGCACCCTTATCAGGGGGTGAAAAGAGCCTGAAACCAGATAGGGACAGTATGTCATAGCCCCAAAGGCAACTGTTCCGAAGGAACCCCTTGCAAAAGGATAGTACGAGGAACAGAGTCCAGGGTTATGACGTCCGTTTCGAAAAACGGGCCGGGGAGTGTATGGTTGTGGCGAGCCTAAAACCTTAAAGGTTGGAGGCGTAGGGAAACCGACAAGTCCGCAGGCTTTTGCCGAGGGACGAGGTCTTAAGGGCCTGGAGTCACAGCCATACGACCCGAAACCGGGCGATCTAGGCCGGGGCAAGGTGAAGTCCCTCGTCAGAGGGATGGAGGCCTGCAGAGGTGTTGCCGTTCGAAGCACTCTTCTGACCTCGGTCTAGGGGTGAAAGGCCAATCGAGCCCGGAGACAGCTGGTTCCCCCCGAAGTAACTCGCAGGTTAGCCGGAGGTTAGGTAGTAGGCGGGGTAGAGCACTGATAGGGTGGTTAGGGGGCGAAAGCCCTCGCCATCCTGTCAAACTCCGAACCTGTTTACGCCGTAGCCTCCGAGTAAGGGCATACGGGTAAGCTGTATGTCCGAGACGGGAATAGCCGTGACTCAGGTTAAGGTCCCTAAGTGCCGGTTAAGTGTGAACAGGAAGGGTGTCCTTGGCCTAAGACAGCAGGGAGGTTGGCTTAGAAGCAGCCATCCTTAAAAGAGTGCGTAACAGCTCACCTGTCGAGGTCAGGGGCCCCGAAAATGGACGGGGCTAAACCGGCCACCGAGACCTGAGGGCACCGAAAGGTGATCCGGTAGGGGGGCGTTCTGCGAGGGTAGAAGTCTGGCTGAGAAGTCAGGTGGACCTCGTAGAAATGAAGATCCCGGTAGTAGTAACAGCAAAAGTGGGGTGAGAATCCCCACCGCCGAAGGGGCAAGGGTTCCACAGCAATGGTCGTCAACTGTGGGTAAGCCGGTCCTAACTTCCCAGGTAACTCCTGAGGAAGGAAAGGGAAGCAGGTTAATATTCCTGCGCCATCTAAATACATGCGGCAACGCAAGGCCAGTTTCTGACGCTTCAGGGTAGGCCAACTACTCATGTCTGAGTAGTCAAAGGTATAAGTCCGGGGAGAGTTGTAATAACGAGAACCGGATGAAAGCCTGATGAGCCATCCTTTAGGATGGTTTGACCGATCTCTGGAGCCCGTGAAAAGGGAACTGGCAAGGATTTTAGATGTCCGTACCCAGAACCGACACAGGTGCCCCTAGGTGAGTATCCTAAGGCGTATCGGATGAATCCAGTCGAGGGAAGTCGGCAAAATGGCCCCGTAACTTCGGGAGAAGGGGTGCCAGCGGCCTTACTTAGTGGGGCTGCTGGTCGCAGTGACCAGGGAGGTCCGACTGTTTAATACAAACATAGGTCTTAGCTAGCCCGAAAGGGTTTGTACTAAGGCCGACGTCTGCCCAGTGCTGGTACGTGAACCCCGGGTACAACCGGGTGAAGCGCCAGTAAACGGCGGGGGTAACTATAACCCTCTTAAGGTAGCGAAATTCCTTGTCGGGTAAGTTCCGACCTGCATGAATGGCGTAACGAGACCTCCACTGTCCCCGACTGGAATCCGGTGAACCTACCACTCCGGTGCAAAGGCCGGAGACCTCCAGTGGGAAGCGAAGACCCCGTGGAGCTTTACTGCAGCCTGCCGTTGGGGCATGGTTGTGGGTGTACAGTGTAGGTGGGAGCCGTCGAAGCCTCCTCGCCAGGGGAGGTGGAGGCGCCCATGGGACACCACCCTCCCATGACCATGTCCCTTACCCCAGAGAGGGGACACCGGTAGGTGGGCAGTTTGGCTGGGGCGGCACCCTCCTAAAAATGCATCAGGAGGGCCCAATGGTCGGCTCAAGCGGGTCAGGACTCCGCTGTTGAGTGTAAGGGCAAAAGCCGGCCTGACTTGGTTGCCCAAAATACGCAACCAAGAGGCGAAAGCCGGGCCTAACGAACCCCTGTGCCTCACCGATGGGGGCCAGGGATGACAGAAAAGCTACCCCGGGGATAACAGAGTTGTCGCGGGCAAGAGCCCATATCGACCCCGCGGCTTGCTACCTCGATGTCGGTTTTTCCCATCCTGGATCTGCAGCAGGATCCAAGGGTGGGGCTGTTCGCCCATTAAAGGGGATCATGAGCTGGGTTTAGACCGTCGTGAGACAGGTTGGTTGCTATCTGCTGGAGGTGTTGGCTGCCTGAGGGAAAGGTGGTTCTAGTACGAGAGGAACGAACCGCCGGTGCCTCTAGTCTATCGGTTGTCCGACAGGGCATTGCCGAGCAGCCACGCACCAAGGGATAAGGGCTGAAAGCATCTAAGCCCGAAACCCATCCTGAAAATAGGCAGCCAGTCCCTTTGGGGACAAGGGCTCCCCTAGAAGAGGGGTTTGATAGGCTAGGGATGTAAGCACCGAGGGTTCTCCCGAGGTGTTTAGTTCGCTAGTACTAAAAGCCCAAGGGATATAGGGAGTACTTGGACACTTAAGGACATGGGGGCTATGACCACTTTATTTTTTACATTGGGTATGACGGTCATAGCGGAGGTGCCACATCCGATCCCGTCCCGATCTCGGAAATTAAGCCCTCCAGCGATGCCCTAAGTACTGCCTTTGGGTGGGAACAGGGCGACGCCGTCAGCCTCTTTTTTTACAACACTTTTTTAGTAGTATATTATATACACCCCAAACAAATCATGCCTATCATTATTCGAGTTTTCGAGTGCAATGATAAAAACTTTTTTATGGAATAGTTAATTTATGGCAAGGGGACTGGCGACTCTCCATGAGGAGGAAGCTCCGCCCACCCATTAGGTGCATAACATCCCGAGAGGGATTGAATGGTCTATAGAAACGATACGGCCTTGGAACAATGACAATGATATTAATATTGAGGAGTTCCAAGATACCGGTGAAACGAGGCCATTCTGCACGGGTGCAAGCATTTAGCGCTTAGCCGAATGTCGCCGAAATTACAGAAGGCGGGCTATAGGCCCCATGCCCCATTTATATCCCATTATTTTAATAGGGTATATAAAAATAATAAAAGGATAAAGTATTAAAAAAGGGATTTTATTGTAAGTCCATCTCTACTTTAGTTTTAACTTGATGGCTTTTATAATGAAATCTATTAAAGGATAATGCTCTTTTTCTCAGTGTTTATGAATGTTAAGGAGATAATGAGACATTTTTGTTTTTTATGTCTTTGCTTATTTAAGTATTTTTAAAATGTTAGGTTTTTTATTTTATTTTTTTAATTATTTTAAATTAATATTTATTTTTAATTATTTTTTTAAAAATTTAATTTTTTATTATTTTTAGAATTTAATCATAAAATAAAATTTTTTAAAATTTTTATAGAATTATTTTTCGTATTTTTCAGATAATACCTCTCTTATCTTTTTTGCAGTTATTTTTCCAATCCCATCCACCTCCATAAGTTTCTCTTCTGGGGCATTTACAATATTTTCCACTGTATTGAACTTTATAAGCAAATTTTCTGCAGTGATGGGGCCTATATCAGGAAAACTCTCAACTATGAATCTCTGCCTTTCCCTTAAGGACATAGGCCTTTTTCCAGTTCTAATTTCCACTGTTCTTTTCTTTTGTAATTGTTCCCTTTCAGATAGTTTTAATAGAATATCCACAGTTTCCTCTATGTTATTGGAAAACATCACTGGAATATTATAATCAAGAATTATTGATATTATAGCCCCCCTTATTACTTTTTCAGACAATCTAACATAGTTATTCCCTTCTATGATTAAGATGGGCCTTTCATATTTTTTTAATTCATTTAATTGCTTAAATAATCTTTTATCAATAATTGAGTCCTCAAAATCTTCAGAGGTTTTTCTCTCTACGACAACTCTATCGCTTAATATATAGTCCCCAATATCAAGATTTTTAAATTCAACTTCTGCCCTATTGTATAAATATCTTCCAATAATTTTTTCCCTATGGTCTATAATTATCTTAGGTATTTTGTTTTTTCCTGATCACAATTGCTTATTTCTTCCTCTATTTTTTCATTATCTTTATATTCCCTTCTATTAAGTTCCCCTCTCTCATCTTTGAATTTTATATCACTTCCCATATTTATATAGGCATCAAGGGGCCCCTCTTTTCTATTTACAGTATTTTCACTTAGAGAATAGTCTTTATTGTCTATTTCACTACCATCTATTCTATTATCCACTTCACTACCACTGTTATCATCTATTCCATTATAACCCATTTCATTAGTTATTTCATATATACTTCCCCCATTATTCCTTTCTTTAAGTTTTTCATTTAGTGTTTTTTCCATTTCCTTTAATAATCTTCGCATATTTCGTTCCTTTTGTATTGCAGACCAATAATATCCTTCATCCCTACTGTCCTTGGCAATCAATATAATACATTCTCCACCCTCTCCCCTGGCTGCCCTACCTCTTCGTTGTATGTATCTAACCTCAGAGGGCACTGGCTCATAGAATATAACATAATTAACACTCATTATATCTATTCCCTCTTCAGATACACTGGTGGATACTAAAACATTCACATCATCATCATTTTTAAATTTTTCAATAATCTCAACCTGTTTCTTTTGAGACATTCCCTTTCCATCCCTGTTAGACTGTCCAACAAAGGGTAGGGCATTTATACCATTTGAATTAAGTATATTTACAATTTTATCCACTGTATCCCTATACTGAGCAAATACTATGATTTTTTCCCTTTTATCTTTACTACTGGATAATATATTTTTTATTACCTCTACAAGTTTTTCCATCTTAGGATGTTCTATCTCCATAGTTCTTAGTTTATAAACAGCCTTTAAAACCCTACTATCCCCTACAACTCCCTTTGCTGATTTTGTGTTTTGACTTCCCAATCTCTCATAATAATTTAAAAATGCATCTTTACCTTGGCATTCTAAGGTTTCTATGGCATAATCCAATTTTATGGCCTCAGATACTATCTTCATTAATTCATATCGAGAATTATCATTTATCATCATAATTTTCCTTTGAAGTGCCAATAACTCGGACTTATTTATATTGGTTGTGTATATTATACCACTATCACGTAATATTTTTAATCTTTCCTTTAAGGATTTTTTAAGTAAATTTATACACTCCACATACTCCTTTGGCAATTTTACCTTTAATGGTTTAATTTTAACATTTTTAATATACTTCCTTACATCGGCATCATCATGGGTTTTTATCTCCACATGCTCAATTCCAAGGTTTTCACATACCTCAAGTATTTTGTCAATATTGGAACCAGGGGAGGCTGTTAATCCAAGAACCCTTGTTTTATCCTTAAATGCTGATGCTACAAAGGTATAGGAATGACTTCCTGTTGTATGGTGGGCCTCATCAGCAATTAAAAGAACAAATTCCTCTGGGGATATTCTCCCTGCCACAATATCATTTTCAACAACCTGAGGGGTAGCAATGAATATTTTTCCATCCTTCCAAAGTTTTTTTCTCTTTTCTGGAGATATTTTTCCAGTTAAAATAACGATGTCTTCCTCATCAATATTCAAAAATGTTTTTAAACTATTGTAGTGCTGCTCCACCAATGGACGGGAGGGAGCAATAATTAAAACCTTTCCATCCATCTTTGATAAAATTCCTGCAATTGTTAATGTTGCAACAGCAGTTTTTCCAAGACCTGTACCTAAAACACATAATGTATTCTTTTTTAAGGCATTTGCTACAATTACCTGCTGATATAATCGTGATTCCATGGTATTTGGTTTTATAAGGGGATGATCAACATACATAAAATCCTTTGTAAAGGAAACAAATAAATAATCCATTAATTAAAAATTAAATACCATATATGGAGGT
>JAHEQB010000103.1 GCA_019561555.1 Methanothermococcus sp. SCGC AD-155-C09 | reverse complement strand
TCCTTAAGGATTGTTAAATCATGCTTTTTTGCAGTATCGGCACTGAATAGAGTTAGATAACTTCCATCTGATATACAGGTTATTTTACAACCATTATAGGATCTTTTTTTAAAGGTGAATACCCTACTGACTCCTCCTCTTTCAATAGGTTAGATTCCCCCCTCTTTTTGTGCTTATTAACCCTTACAAGTTCCTTTGTTTCAATGGGCTTAGTATAACGATCTTTACCTCTCCCTCTGATGGTTTTTCATATAAGAGGTTTAAAACCTTGTATAATAACTTTTCGTATCTATTGAGCCTCTCAATCACTTTATTTATCTAATTTTCGGGAATAATTCCTCTTCAATGAAGTGATCATAGGTGTGCTTTATAACTCCGTTAAAGTGTAGATGTGCTAAGATTCCAAGAGTTATTAGATCATGTAGGGAGATAACCTCCTTGTTCCCCTTGGAGGGTAGTGCTCATCTACATTGGCTTTATAATCTCTTTTATTGTGTTTATCTCCTTTTTGTATTTCTTTATGAGTATCATGATTTTTATATAATGTGGTAGTTAGTATATATAGGTTTTGATGGGAAGTAGAGTAAATAAAAATAAAATAATAAAAAAATATAAAATAAAATATTAATAATAAGAAATATTTTGTCTTATATAATATAATTTTATAATGAAGTTTTGTCAAAGGATTATCTTTACCAGGTGCTTAGGAGCATTAAGAAAAATAATGGAAAACTTCTAATTTTTATGTATTTATTCTTTTTAGTTATTTTTAAAATCTTAGATTATTTTACTTTTTATATTACAAAATGTATTATAATAAAAAAAATAAATATAATTAAAAAAATAAATAGATATAAAAAAAAGGATAAATAATATATAAGATTAAAAAATATACAATAATATGATACAAATAGAAATAATATTAAAAATTTATTTAATAAAATGGTGATATTTATGTCCTTCTTAGAAAAATACCTAAAGGAACCATTTAAATATGCTACATCAGATTGGATAAAGGTAAGTATTGGGATTTCACTGTTATTTTTTATTATGCTTATCAGTTTAGCATTAGCACTATTATTGGGGCCATTTGCAGCGATTTTTACATTTATACCAGTTTTAATTGTTAGCATACTCTTAACAGGGTACTATATAGGAGTGATAAAAAATACCCTTAATGGAATAGATTCCCTTCCTAACTGGAGTAATTTTATGGAATTTATTAAAGATGGAATTTTGTATTATATTGCAGTGACTATATTGTCATTAGTAGTATATTTACCCCTTATTTTACTTATTATAGTTGGGATATTTTTTACAGGAGGATTTGAAAATTATTTGACCTCTGGTGATTTATCATCTATAATTACTACGCCTTTGATAATATTTGCTATGCTATCAATACTATATATCCTAATTGTATCCATAGTACTTATGATATATATCCCCCTTGCAACAGTAAATTTTGCTAAAAAGGGATTTTTTGGATTCTTTGAATTTTTTGACATACTTAAAAAAGTCTCTATTAGATACATATTGATACTGATATTGTACTTTGTAATATATATTATTGTAGATATTATTTTAGGTATTATTTCAATTATTCCTATTATTGGTGTATTTACCTATGTAATAGGTATGGGAGCACTATCATTTTTATGGGGTGTGGCAGCATATAGGGCAATAGCCAAGTATTACTTAGATAAATAAATGGAACAATAAAAAAGTATAATGAAGTATTTATAAAATAATAAAATTTAATTTTTAATTAATTTTTTATTCTTCATTAAAATATTCATCATATTCTCCACTATCTATTAATTTTATAACTTCCTTAGGATCCTTTCCATCAATGGTAACTCCCAAGGATACACAGGTTCCTATTACCTCCTTTGTAGCATTTTTTAAATTATAGGATAGCATGGAGTCCATCTTCATCTTGGCTATTTTTATGGCCTGTTCCATTGTAAGGTTGCCAACTATTTTATGCTTTGGTTCTGTAGAACCCTTTTCAAGATTTAATTCCTTTTTTATTAGGGCTGATGTTGGGGGGATACCTACCTCCACTTCAAAGGATCTATCATCAGTATTTACAATAACCTTAACTGGAACACTCATTCCTTCATAATCCTTTGTTTTTTCATTTATTTCCTTTACTACGTTCATAATATTTACGCCCAATGGCCCAATGGCTGGACCTAAAGGAGGCCCTGCTGTGGCTTTTCCTCCAGTTACCAATATTTCAACTACTTCAGTACCCATTTTACTCACCTTAAAATTATTTAATTTTTAATTGTTTAATTTAATCAATATAAAAATAAATGATAATATTATGCTATTTTTCGTGTTTTAATATAATTTTATAGTTAAAAACTTTTTTATAATATATGGCTAATTGTCATTTATTTTAATATGTCCTATACCCTATATTCCCATTATCTATTTAAACCTTACGTATGATTTTTATGTTTATTTTTAAATTAATATTTAAAAATTTTATTTTAAATTAGGAATTTTTGGATATTATTTTAACTTGCTCCACTCCAACAGTTACAGGTATGGGAACTGCTGCATCAATTAATTCCAAGGTTATTTCCTCCTTGTGCTTATCCACCCGCATTACTCTGGCTCTTTCTCCTTTAAAGGGCCCTGATATTAACTCCACAATATTGCCCTTATCTATACTATCAATTATTTTATGATGGGATAGTAAATGATCAAGTTCCTCTACTGAGGATTCCCCTGGAACAATGCCCTTTACCTTAAATGTTTTTCTTACTAAGTCCTCAACAGCCCCTCTATTTGGAGCCTCCACCAATAAATAACCCTTTAAATCCTCAGTGGCAAGTATTGAATATATCTCAATCATCTCCTTCTCAGCCTTTGAGGCCAAAAATTCTGCAACATTTTTTTCCTGTCCTGTTGTGGTTCTAATGGCATATATCATGTAATCACCAAAATAGCGTAAATATTAATTTAAAATAAAAACCTATTAAAATAGAATATAATAAAAAATTGTTTATTAAAAATAGGATATTCCCATAAATGGGATATTTTATATTGAAAAATAGAATAATATTAAAAAATAACAATATAATAAATTTAAAAAATAAATATAAATAAATATAAAATTTAAAAATATTAATATAAAAAAATTATATACTATTAAAATATAAAAACGTAGAAAAATCAAAATTAAATATTTTTTACGATTTAACAATAATTAAAAATATTTTATGTTGCAATTTAATTTATGTTATAATATATATATTTTACCATTTATTCAATGGATTTATTTTATAATCAATTAACTTTACTATAATCCTCATATAATAAAAATAAAAAATAAAATATTTAAGGCTTTATAAGCCCCTTTAGGTAGGTAATGGGCACATGTATTATATAGCCCAATAATCCTAAGAAGCATATTCCAAGGCCTGTAACCTTAGATATATTTAAAAACTCCTCCCTGGTAGGCCTTCTCAATATCATTAGTACTCTCTTACACTGATTTAAAAAGGTTTTTATACTTTCAATTTTGTCTATTTTTTTATCTTCATTACTGTTATTTTTCTTAGGTTCTGCCATAATATTCCCCTTAGATACTTGGTAGTATATCAATAACTACTGGCTTTTTACCCATTGGTGTGGAAAATGGAGTAATTTCAGAGGACTTTGTTCCAGTTATTATTAGCAACACTTTAACGGTATTTTCACTATTTTCATTTATTGTGGTACCCCATATTATAGTTGCATTTTCATCCAACTTATCTGTAACTGTTGAAACTATTTCCTTTGTTTCCTCCACACTCATATCCTTTGGACCAGTTATATGTATCAATGCACCCTTGGCTCCCTCTACATCTACACACAATAGAGGACTATTTAAGGCCATACTTATGGCTTCTTTGGCCCTGTTTTCTGAATCACTTTCTCCAATGCCTATCATTGCTACGCCACCATTACNCATTACAGCCCTTACATCGGCAAAGTCAAGGTGAATATCTCCAACATTTTGAACTAAATCTATCATTCCCTTCACAGAATTTATAAGTATTTCATCTGCAACTTTAAATGCTGTTCTAAGGGGCATATTGGGAACTATCTCCAACAATTTATCATTGGGAATTATTACTATGGTATCAGCCACTTCCTTTAATTTGTTAAGCCCAGATATTGCATTATCCATTCTTATTTTTCCCTCCATGGAAAATGGTAGGGTAACCACACCAACAGTTAAGGCACCTAATTTTCGGGATATTTCTGCTACAATAGGGGCAGAGCCTGTTCCAGTTCCTCCACCTAATCCACAGGTTATAAACACCATATCAGAATCTTGTATGGCCTTTTTAATGTCTTCAGCATTCTCTTTTGCAGATTCCTCCCCCTTTGTTGGATCACCACCGGCACCTAAACCCCTTGTAAGATTTCTACCTATTAAGACTTTCCTATCAGCCTTAGTTTTTATAAGTTGTTGGGCATCAGTATTTACTGCTACAGTTTTTACCTCTTTTATATCCTCCTTTGCAAGCCTATTTAGTGCATTATTTCCAGCACCACCACACCCTACTACTGTAATTTTAATTTTGGATTTCTCAATTATACTTAAAAGTTCCTTATCCACATCAGATAACTCCTGTGTTTCTTCTGATAAGTTGTCGTCCTCCTCAAGAGCAATATTTTTCAAAAATTTCAAAGTATTACCTCCACTGCTTTTAATGAATGAAAATANATTTATAATTTAAGGGGACTATTTTTATTAAAAGGATAACATTTATAATCTTTAAATTTTATAATGTTATAATTATATAGATTTATAAATTATTATTTATATATAAATTAAATAAACTTTAATAATTAATACCATTATAAGTTTATATAAGTTTATATACTTTTATATTTATATATATATTTTATGTATTTTATATTAGGCTTATAAACTTTAATAAATTAATTTTTTTATTTATATTTTTTAGGCGTATTTTTATTTATATATGTTTAGTATAAAATAATTATTATAATAAAAATAAAATATAATAAAAAAATAATTAAAATAAAATAATAATTATTAAAAAATAATAAAAATAAATAAAAAAATTATTTATAATGTAAAAGTTCTATCACTATTTTCCTTACTACTCTCAAGAACCGGGAGAATATCAATAATTCCTGAAGGATTCTTTTATAAAAATTACAATAATTTAAAATAAATAAAACTTAAAGTATTTTCTTTTTATTTCTACTTTATCCTTTTATTATTTTATCAATTGTACTATATGAATTATAAATTTAAATATTATCTATTTAATAATATTAAAAATAAATTTAAAATTATTATTTTCTTAATTTTCTATTACTTATTAGAATTATTTATTACATTCACGGTGAAATTATGGTATCACATAGAATAAGAGAAGAAGCCAAAAAAAAGATTGTTAATGTTGCTAATGAGATGTATGATCTTATCCTAAAGGGGAAGCGGCCAAAACTTAAGTTTCCAATTAGAAGTTTAAATAATGCCAAATTTGATAGGGAAAAGGGAACATTTGTGTTAATAGGTAAGGAGAAAGAGAGAACCTTAACTGTTAATCAGGCTAAAATATTTGCACAGACTATAAAAATGATGGAATTTTCAAAGGAGTTATTGGATACAGATGATTTCTCAACACTAAGGGAGGCCTACTATGTCTCAAAAAACTGGGGTGAGGCAAGATTTGATGATCAGCAACCATCCAATAGTGTTATAGAGGATCTTGAGGCTTCACTTAACTTTTTAAGGGAAGAACTTGGATTTATTCCTGAAGAGGATGGTTCCTCTGTAATAGGGCCCTTAAAAATAGTGGATAAAACCTCGGAAGGGGAGGAGTTAAAGATAGATTGTGAAAAATTAGGAAGTGGGGCCTACAATATTCCCAACGATATTACCAAATTAGAATTTGAGACTGATGCAGACTTTATATTGGCAATAGAAACAGCAGGTATGTTTGCCAGATTGAATGCCGAAAAATTTTGGAAAAAATATAACTGTATTTTGGCATCCTTAAAGGGAGTTCCTGCAAGGGCCACAAGAAGGTTTATAAAGAGATTAAATGAGGAGCATAATCTTCCTGTAATGGTATTTACAGATGGGGATCCCTATGGGTATCTCAATATATACAGGACCTTAAAGGTAGGTAGTGGTAAGGCTGTTCATTTGGCAGATAAGTTGGCCATCCCAGAGGCCAGATTGATTGGAGTTACACCTCAGGATATTATTGATTATGATTTGCCTACTCATCCCTTAAAGGAGCAGGATATAAAGAGATTAAAGGATGGTTTAAAAAACGATGATTTTATAAGAAGTTTTCCTGAATGGCAGAGGGCATTAAATCAAATGGTTGAAATGAAGGAAAGGGCTGAGCAGCAGTCTTTGGCAAAGTATGGTTTAAAGTATGTTGTTGAGGAATATCTTCCAGCAAAAATAGAGGATTCAAAGGGATGGTTGCCATAAAATGTATAAAAACTTTATTTAATATTTTAAAATATTCTAAGAGATTACAATAAAAAATAAATGATTTAATAAATAATAAAAAAATAAATTATAAAAATTAAATTTATTATTTTAAAAAATTATAATAACTAAATATAATAAAAAAAATAAGAAATGATTTTAAAAAATTAAAAATAGTACAGAAAAATCTTAAGATTTTAAAATATCCGATAGTCCATAGACTACCCTGCGGAGAATAAGTATTAAAAAGTAGTATAATTAGTAGAAATTATAAAAACAGACTATTTATATCTAAGAAATATGAAAAAGGACTGTAAGAATAATACGATAAAAAAAATAATTAAAAAATATATATTAAAAATTAAAAGATAAAAATATAGAATTATAATCCTAAAAAAAATTATTTATACTAAAATAAATATCTAAATTTTCATTAAAAATTCAAAAATAATAATTAAAAAATAAAATAAAAAAATAAAAAAAATAAAAGATAATTAAGATAAAATGGAAAAATCTAGATTTTAATATCTAAAAAGAGGTAAATTATAAAAAAAATAAAAATCCATTATNAACCTATTATACTCTGAGCACTAAGGGAAAGGGCATTTCTTACAGGACTGGAATTATATTTATAATAATTCTGTCTATTAAAATTTATCCTTTTATAATATTTTGTAGTTTATAAATTAAGAAATTATGTCCTGAATAATAAATAAAAAATTAATAAAATTTATTTTAAAACTATATTTAACATCTATTAATCTTAAATAATTATTTAATTTTTATTTAATATTTTAAAATATTTTAATTTTATTTCAAATATCAATTAAAAGGTGAATCTATGGAGGAAGTGAAAGGAAACATAAATTTTAGGAAATTAGATTTAGAAATAAAGAAATTTTGGGATGAAAATGATATATATAAAAAGGTAAAAAAATTAAGGGAACATAATCCAGAGTACTATTTTGTAGATGGACCTCCCTACTGTTCAGGAGCAATACACTTGGGAACTGCATGGAATAAAATAATAAAGGATACTGTCCTAAGATTTAAAAGATTACAGGATTATAATGTATTGGATAAACCTGGATGGGATATGCATGGCCTTCCCATAGAGGTAAAGGTAGAGGGGGAATTTAACATAGATTCAAAGAAGGATATTGAAACAAAAATTGGAACTGAGAGATTCATAGAAAAATGTAAGGAGTTTGCATTAAAAAATAAGGAAGTAATGGAGGGCCAATTTAAAAATTTGGGGATATGGTTAGATTGGGAAAATGCCTATATGCCCATAGAAAGGGAATATATTGAAATGGGATGGTGGACTTTAAAAAAGGCCCATGAAAAGGACCTTTTATTAAAGGACCTAAGGGTTGGATATTGGTGCCCAAGATGTGAAACCTCCCTTGCAGAGCATGAGGTAAGGGGAGAATATAAAGAGGTAATGGATCCATCAATCTATGTTAAATTTAAATTAAAGAACGGAAAGGAAAATACCTATCTTATAATTTGGACAACTACCCCCTGGACTTTAGTGGCCAATATGTTAGTTTCTGTTCATCCAAACTTTAATTATGCCTATGTTAAAGTAATTTTAGATAATGAAGATGTAGAAACTGAGGAGTACTGGATAATTGGGGAGTCCTTGGTTGAAGAGGTAATAAAGAGAGCAAAAAAGAACCATAAAATAAAGGATCATAAGATAGTAAAAATTGTTAAGGGAGAGGAATTAGAGGGATTAAAATATATTCATCCCTTATTGGAAGAGAATAAAAAACAATTGGAATTTTCAAAAATGGAAAATCTCCATAAAGTGGTATTGGGGGAGCATGTTACCTTGGATGGAGGTTCTGGTTTAGTGCATACTGCAACAGGTTTTGGAGAGGAGGACTTTGAAGTGGGTAAAAGGTATGGAGTACCAATATACTCCCCAATAGATGATAATGGAAGGTATATTGAAGGAGAGTGGAAGGGAATTTTTGTAAAGGATGCAGATGACTCTATAATAGAAAGATTAAAGGAAAAGAACCTACTTCTATCTGATGGAAAAATAAAACATACCTATCCCCACTGTTGGAGATGTAAAACCCCCCTTCTATTTAGGGCCACAGAGCAGTGGTTTTTAAAAATATCCAAGATAAAGGAGGATATAATAAATCATGCAAAGGGAGTCTATTGGGTACCAAGTTGGGTAGAAACAAGATATATAAATGGAGTTAAATTTGTGGGAGATTGGAACATAAGTAGGCAGAGGTACTGGGGCATACCCATTCCAATATGGACCTGTGAAAGATGTAATTCCTATGGGGTAATAGGTAGTGTTGAGGAGTTAAAGGAGAGGATGACAAATGATATAGATTTAGAGGATCTCCATAAACCTACAGTAGATAAGGTTCTTTTAAAATGCTCCTGTGGAGGTATTATGAGAAGGGTACCTGATGTTCTCGATGTGTGGTATGATTCAGGATTGGCTCCCTATGCCTCCATATACAGTAAAGAACTTAAAAAGGCAGACTTTATAGTGGAGGGGCATGATCAGGTTACAAAGTGGTTTTATTCTCAACATGCATTGAGTGCAATTGTTTTTGAGGATGTGCCCTATAAAAAATGTATGATGCATGGTTTTGCCCTTGATGAGAAGGGAAATAAAATGAGTAAAAGTTTAGGAAATGTGGTAAATCCTGATGATGTTGTGGAGGAGTATGGGGCAGATATATTGAGATACTACCTATTGAGTGCAAATAAGGCCTGGGAGGATATAAAGTTTTCCTATAATGAATTAAATGATGTAAGAAGTCTCTTTAATACCCTCTGGAACTCCTATGCCTTTGCCATTAATTATATGGTACTTGATAACTTCGTACCCGATGAGGAATATATGGAGTATCTTAAGGATGAGGATAGATGGATAATCAGTAGGGTAAATACCCTAACAAAGGAAATAATTGAGGAATTGGAGATACCCCATCTCCATTCCTATACCTGGAAATTGAAGGATTTTATATTAAATGACTTAAGTAGATGGTATATTAAACTTATTAGAAGTAGAACCTGGAGAGAGAAGGATGATCCTGAAAAACTCTCGGCCTATCAAACCCTTTACTATGTACTTATGAAATTAATACTTGTACTCTCCCCTGTATCCCCCCATATAAGTGAAAAGATATATCAAAACATAAAAACTGAGGATATGTTGGATAGTATATTCATGAATAAATTAACTGTAGAGGAGAAATATATTGATAATACCTTAGAGGAGAACATTGGTCTAATAAGGGAAATAGTAGATGCCATATTAAGGGGAAGGGATAGGGTAAAATATACCCTTAGATATCCAATATCCAAGATAACCTTACCAAAAACCATGGAGGAAATAGTAAATAAATATGGCTATATAATAAAGGAACAGGGAAATGTTAAGGAAATAGAAGTTGCAGAGTTTAAGGGAAATATATCCATAAAACCAAATTATAGGGAGTTGGGAAGGATATTCAAAAGTGAGGTTCCAAAGGTAGTAAAGGCCATTAACTCCATAGATCCAAAGGTCCTTGTGGATGAATTAGAAAGAAAGGGTTCCATTAAAATACAAAACTATGAAATAAAACCAGAGTATGTGCAATTTAAAATGGAAATTCCTGATAATATAATAGGGGTAGAGTTTTCCAAGGGCAGTGTATATATGGACATTAAATTAAATGAGGATATTATTAAAGAAGGCCTTATGAGGGAGGTTATTAGAAGAATACAATCTATGAGAAAGGATATGGACTTGGATATTGAGGAAAAAATTAATATTAAGATGGAAGGAATATCCTTTGATAAGGATATGCTAAGGAATATTGAAAGGGAAGTAAGGGGCAAGTTTGTTGAGGAAATAACTCCAGATTATACTCAAGATTGGGAAATAAAAACTCCTGATAAAAAAGTATATAATATAAAAATATCCATAGAAGTTAAAAGGTAGAAAATATATAAATAAATTAATAAATATAAAATTATTATTAAAAAATAGGATAAAATTAAAATTATAATTATAAACAAAATTATTTAACCTAAAAAACCCAATCTCATTAGAAATAATATAAAAAAATAATTATTAAAAAAATAAAAAATATAGTCCTAAACATAAATAATTATACTTAAATAAAAAACTTAATTCCATAAAAATCCAATAAAAAATATATTATAATTATTAAAAAAATAATATAAAAATAAAAGAATAAAATCAATTAAAAAATAAAAATAATAATAACGAAAAGTAGAAATTCTACCATTTATGCTATGTATGCTCCTAAGCACTAAGGAAAGGGATTTTTGATAGTACTGGTGTTATAAACCTTAATTTAAGGTATGGTAGAGATATATTATGTTGTAGATTATAAGTTTAGGAAATTATGTCCTTGACTATAATTAAAAAATAAAATTAAAAAAATTAATTAAAATAAACGCAAAAAATAAAACACAATAAAATAAATTAGGAACAATGTAGGAGATTAAGATGGACAAAAAATATAAGAAAATGAAGGAAATAACTGAAAAGGATTATTTAGAGTTTATTACTGAAAAAGACGTGGTAACAATTGGGGATGTTGAGATAAAACTTCAAAAAAATTGGAACATAAAATCTTTTGTTCCTCCAAAAGATTATACGCCAGAACGCACCACAGTATGGAGTTTTTCTGATCGTGGAAATTGGGCTACCCATAAAGGAAATTATCGAGGAAATTGGTCCCCATATATACCCAGAAATCTTATTTTAAAATATACTCAAAAGGGCGACTGGGTTCTTGATCAGATGATGGGGAG
Organism: Methanothermococcus sp. SCGC AD-155-C09; assembly: GCA_019561555.1. Classification (GTDB taxonomy): domain Archaea; phylum AGJL01; class Methanococci; order Methanococcales; family Methanococcaceae; genus Methanofervidicoccus. The sequence continues at coordinate 18,844 of JAHEQB010000103.1, read as the reverse complement.
TGGAACAACATTGGTAGAGGCAAATTATTAGAGCGGAATGCAATTGGAGTTGATATACATGGAAGACAAAGATAAAAATAGTTATTTTTTAATTTCGGTATCCAATAGAGAAAATTTAGAACTTTGTATAAAACATGCAATGGCAGGATTTACTAATAGTATAAATGGACTTTGGACATTTTTAGATATTGATGTGGGTGATTATATTTCTTTTCTATATGGAGCAAGAGTCAAAAATCTCTATCGAGTTGTAAAAAAATTAGCTTATAAAAATGCTGAAAATCTTCCTCCATGGCCACCCGTAACATTTAGGATGTCTGGAAATACCTACCATTTTCCTTTTCGGCTTTTTCTTGAAAAGGAGAGGGAGTTAGATGAACCAATGGTCAGGCCAGAGTTTTCCTATGTCGCGGAAAATTTACTTTTAAGAGGTGGTTATAGAAAAACACATTTTCAAGGGGATACAGTAACTTTCTATAATGTTTCTGAAATGGGCATTCTTTGCAATAACAAAGAAAATGAAATGCTTAAGATCAAATCTGAAACTTTTAAGCCAAAGATTGTATTTAAAAGAGATCTGGAAAAAATTCCAGAAAAATTTTATTTTCGTGAGTTAATACTACAATCTATTATAAGAAGAAAAATAAAAGATTTCTTTTTGAATAACATTTTAGAATTTTTTAATATTGAGGAATCTTCAGATAAATTTGAGGTTCTTGGTGAAAAGGCGCTGTCAGAAGGTTTTGTAGATATATTTATTAAATTAAAACATCCTATTGGTAAAAATAAATATATTTTTGTTGAAGTTAAGACTGGGCGAGCTCAACGTAGAGATTTCGAGCAATTAATGAAATATATGTCAGAACTAAGGGTTGAAACTATAGGGGGAGTATTAATTGCTAAAAAGTTCCCTAGAAACTTTTTAAATTTACCAGATAATATTCTACCTGTTAAGTACTACTTCGAAAACTTAAATAAAGATCAAGAATATGACTATGAACATTTATTAAACCTTTTGAAATTAGAGAGGGTACTATGAAAAAAAGACTATATATATTCATAACGCCTGATGGAATAACATATTCTCCAGCATCCGATATACATCCTGATGTGGATAATTTACAAGTTTTGGGATTTGGAGAAGGTTTTACTGAAGAAGAGGCATTTAACCATTTTATTAAAGAAAACAAATGGGTTTTAGAAACAGGGTTTAAAGAAATAATTTGTTTGGAAACAAAAATGAAAATTTCAGAAAGTAAAATATTTTTTCTAAAATAATGAAAGCATAAAAATAAGTACTATGGACTTATTTCAGGAAGTCAAAAACCTTAATTGTAAACAACGATCCGCACTTTTCACTATATCCTATAATCACAAAGGGAAAAAGTAAAGGTAAAACTCATGATATTGTAATTTACAGAGATGATAAACCTGTTCTCATTGTTGAGTGTAATTTCTACAATGTAACAGGAAGTAAACCTGTTTCAATAGCAGAAAGTTATATTGAAATGCACAAGGTGGCTAAAGAAAACCAGGTTGAATTTTTATGGGTAACAGACGGTCCGGCGTGGCATAATATGAAGGAACCTCTGATTAGGAGTATGGATAAAATAGATTGGGTACTTAACTACAGAATGTTAAACCTTATGGAAAGGATATTAAAACCTACTTCCCATAAGGGAGTGTCTAACATATAATGTAACATAATGGGAGCATATCCAACATGGAGGAAATAGTAAATAAATATGGCTACATAATAAAGGAACAGGGAAATGTTAAGGAAATAGAGGTTGCAGAGTTTAAGGAAACATATCCATAAAACCAAATTATAGGGAGTTGGGAAGAATATTCAAAAATGAGGTTCCAAAGGTAGTAAAGGCCATTAATTCCCTAATATTAAGGTGGAAGGGATATCCTTTGATAAGGATATGCTAAGGAGTATAGAAAGGGAGGTAAGGGGTAAGTTTATTGAGGAAATAACTCCAGATTATACCCAAAATTGGGAAATAAAAACTCCTGATAAAAAAGTGTATAATATAAAAATATCTATAGGAGTTAAAAAAGGAGATAATTAATGAAAATAATTAAAATAGAAATATTTAAATTAAAGAGGACATAATAGGACATTACATTTATTGATTCTCTTTTCTTAGATATTTTAGGAGATGTCCAGATAAGATATAATATTAAACAAATTATAATAAAAAATTCAATGACCTTAATATAATAAAAATTAAAAAAATAAATTAATAAAATAAAAATATTTAAAAAGATATATAAAAAATAATAAAAAAATATGTAAGTTCTCCATTATTATGCATATATATCTCCTAATACTACTAAGTACTGTAGGATAATGTATTTATAATCTATTTTTAATAAATAGGCATATATTCTTAAAGGGGTTCTATCCCTATAATACTTTTTTATGTCTTTTATATATTTACTTTTTCCCTCATATTATTAAATATTTTTTTATTTTTTTTTCCTTATATTTTAAAATATTAGATTATTTATTATTATTTTTTTAATTATTTTTTATTTTTAATTTTTTTATATTAATAACCCATAAGTTATTAGATAAAATATAAGAAAGCCACATATTCCACTAAATTCTTCCAACAGGCATTATGTATAAGGGATGTTCTTTATCAGACATATTCAGAATTTCTCTTACACTATCATCCCTAAAGGCTCCAACTACCACTGTGCCAAGATTTAAAGAAACTGCCTGTAAATAAACATTCTGAGCAGCATGCCCAACTTCCATATGCACATATCTAATGCCCCTATCACCGTATTTTTCAGTTGTTCTTTCATAAATTGCAGAGAATACAATAACAATGGCACCATCTCTAACCCAAGTTTGCCCAAGAGAAGCGACAGCAAGTTCAACTCTTACGTCTCCATCTTTAACCTTAACCAATTCATGTTTATAGGGATTATATTTATAAACACCTTTTGGGATCCCCTGTACATTACCAATAACCACATATAATTCAAGTGGGTAAAGTGCCCCTGCAGAAGGTGCTGTTCTAAAGCCCATTTCTAGGTCTGTAATTCCTTGAGATGCCCAGAGAAGTTGAGAGACTTCAGCAATGGTTAATGATTCATTTTTATATGTCCTAATGGACCTTCTTTTTAGCAGGGCCTCTTCAATTGAAGTTTCACTATCATATCTTGGTTCAGGTAATTTTATTATTTCGCCAACAGATTCCTTAGGCTCACGTTCATTTCCTGGAAGTACAAAAACTCCTCCTATTCCTATCCCCATCAATATTATGCTTGCAATTATATAATATATTGCATGTATTTTTTTCATAGTTCCCACCACCTTAGATTTATGCCTAAGATATAATTTAACAAAGTTTAATATATTATAAATAAACAATGATATAAAAGTAAGACTTAATGTTTTTTATTAATATATAATTATTCTTTATTATTTTTGTATTATTTTTATTTATGTCCTAAATTAGTATAAATATTTTATTTAGCATAAAAAAACTAATATATAAAATTAAAAACAAAATTATAAAAAATAAAAATACCTTATTAAAATAAAAAATTATAAATTTATTATTTATTAAATTTATTGTAAATTGTTATTAAAACTTTATATTTCTAAGATTTTTGTTTATAATATAATAATTTAAAAAATAAATTGCAAAAACTTTATACCCCTTCGGTGAAATTGTGGATCTCTATATAACATTTTTTATAATAATAGCCTCCATATTTTTAGTGCCACTTATTTTAAAAAGATTCAATATACCAGGGATTACTGCCATAATGTTGGCAGGTATAATTATTGGACCCTATGGTCTTGGAATTGTGGCTATGGATGAATCCCTTGAAACCTTTTCAGTGTTTGGAGCAATATTTTTAATGTTTTTAGCCGGGATGGAGGTGGATAATGAAACACTTTTAAAGGGGTTTAAAAAGTCTCTATTTATATCCCTATTTTCTGCAGTGGTATGTGGTATTGGAGGGTATTATATTGGAAACTTTTTAGGCCTTAGTCATATGGGTTCCCTACTTTATGGTGCTCTATTTGCATCAAATTCTGTGGGAATAGTCTATGCACTATTGAATGAATTGGATATGATAAAATCAAAATTTGGAACAGTACTTCTAGGGGCTGTTGTAATATCTGAGTTAATTGGGTTAATACTACTGGCAATATTCTCAGAGGTTAATTTAAGTCAAGGGTTTGGGGAGTCTATTTTATTTATTATGGAGGTAATGCTTTATATTATAGGATTGTTATTAATTGTTCCATATATAGCCAAGGCCATGTTTAAAAGATGTGAGAAATTACACTTTAGAAAAATACACTTTATACTATTGATAATATTAATTTCCATATTGGTTGGGGAATATGTTGGGCTCCATCCAATGATAGGGGCATTTATTACGGGAGTGGCAGTATCAGAGGCACTAACAAAGGAAGAGCATGATAATTTACTAAATAATAACTTAAATGCAATAGGCTATGGATTATTTATACCTATATTCTTCCTAACATTGGGTATGAATACAGATGTTAGAATGTTGATGAATTTAAGTAACTTAGAGGCATTAATAGCCACAGTGGGAGGTTTAATGATATTAAAAACAATATCTGGGTATATATCCTTTAAATTAGTGGGTTATGATAAATTAAAAAGTCTATATGGGGGATTATTAACAATACCTCAAGTTTCTGCCCCTCTTGTTGTGGTCTCAATTGGAAGGGATTTAGGTATATTGCCCCATAAGTTTTTTGTAACTGTTATTGTTTTGATACTTATAACCTCTATTGTAGCCCCAATACTTATTAGGCACATCATAAATAAATATGATAGTGTAAATAGGGTATAAATTGATTATAGGGGATTTAGAGGTTGTATGATAAATTCCCCATTATTTAAATCCCTTATAAGTTTTATAGGCCCATTTAATCTATAATTTAAATCTTTTTTATGGGCATTATCTACCAATAGATTGGATAGGGAAGGAACAATATCCAAACCAACTATGGATGTTGTTATTCTTGGATTTACTTCAAGAACATATATATTTTTTTCATTATCCAACATAATATCCACGCCAACATATCCATTTAAACCATCTATTCTTTTTAGTGCCTTTATGGATTCCTCCATTATTTTATCTTTAAGAGGATGATCTATATTTATCTCTCCCCCTAAGTATTTGCCCCCTTTATAGTATTGTCTATTTAGGGATAGGGGATATATTTTATCCTTCTGAACTATGAAACTTAAGGAATAGGGATCTCCCTCTATATACTCTTGAATTATGTAATTTTCATTAAATACTAATTGGTTAGAGCCCCCACAACCATCAATTTCCTTTATTATGTATTTTTTTAATGGCAATGTTTTAGGAACCTTAACAGTATCCTTAATTTTTTGATAGGTACTATATTTATTGCCTGCTATCTTAATGCCATAACTATGGGAGCCTAAATTTAAGATATTCTCCCTTTCTATTAATCTTGTTAAATTATAAAGTATTCCATCACTTTCAGGTGCTATTATAAGAACTCCATCAATGTTTCCATTTTCATTGTTAATTATTTCTTTTAATGCTCTTATAGGGTCATTTTCTGGGAAGTATATGTTTAAATTTTTATAGGATTTATAAATATCTTTATATTTTTTATTTAAAAGGGTTGTAATGGAGAATCCACTCTTTAAAAAATCCCTTAGTAATCTCTCAAACATTAATTTTCCTTCCTGTAGTATATGGGGATCTACTTCCCCATTACATCCCATGGCATACTCAAATAAAAGTATGTTCATAAAATACACCATCAATTTTTTTAGGCTATAAATATATACTATTCCATATATAGTTTTAATTAATACTAAGAAAAATTTTAAAGTAATAATATAATAAATTTTAATAAAATAATTAAAAATATTTATAAAAATTATCAAAAAAATAAAAAAATTTGGAAATTTTAATATGAATATAAATAAATACTTAAAAAGAAGTAAAAACATAAAAGTAAAAATCCCTTCATTATCTCCTCAATACTCCTAAGAACTGGGGGAGCGACAATCTTTTAAGGAATAGATAAAAGATATATTAATCTAAGGCAGGAATTTAAAGTATTTCTCTTTATTATATCCATACATATAATTTAAACTTCTTATTATAGTATAGTAATCCTATACTTAAAGGACTTCCTCTGCACGTCCAGTGCTTAGGAGCATGGAAGGAGGATAGGAGTATGGGATTTCTACTTTTGAGTATTGCTTTTTCTTTTATATATTTAAGTATTTTATTTTTCCCCTAAATAAAAAGGATAAAAATATAAATAATTAAATAAATATATGGAATAAATATAAAATTTATTTTTTAAACAATGAAAAAATTAAATTTAAAAGATAATAAAATATATGTCCTTATGCTTTAAAGTTATTAGGAGATAGATTTAGGGTATATTATGTAATTAGTTATAATAATTTTGAATAAAATATAACTTTAAATAAAATAATAAATTTAAAAAAAATAATAAAAATCATTTGGTGAGATTTTGTATGGAGTATTAGTTTTAGAGGATGGAACAGTATTAAAAGGAAAAGGATTTGGTGCTGAGAAGGAAATCTTGGGAGAACTTGTATTCAATACTAGTATGACAGGGTATGTTGAGATACTAACAGATCCCTCCTATAAGGGACAGATAGTCACCATGACCTACCCATTGGTAGGAAACTATGGAGTGGATGAAAGTTGGTATGAGTCAGATGGCATTAAAGTGGAGGGTTTTGTCATAAAGGACCTAACTGGAAAGGAATTAGATGAATTTCTAAAAAAATACGATGTTCCAGGGATATACAACATAGATACTAGGTTTATAACCAAAAAAATTAGATCAAAGGGGGTTGTAAAGGCCCTTTTAAAAACCTCCTCTGAGCCCATAGAGGATTCAAAAATTAAGGAATATGTAGAGAGGGCTAAAAATCATAGGGATCTCTCTGAGATTGACCTTGTGCCAATGGTTTCCACAGAGAAAGTAATTATTCATAAATCAGAGAATGAAGTTGCAAAATGTGTTTTAATAGATTGTGGAGTTAAAAAGAGTATTATTAAATGCCTACTTGATAGAAATTGTACAGTTATTCAAGTACCCTACAATACTACCCCTGAGGAGATATTGGATTATGATCCAGATTTTGTATTGGTATCCAATGGTCCTGGGGATCCCATATCAGTTAAAGAAACCATAGAAACTGTAAAATCACTTATAGGTAAGGTTCCACTTACAGGGATATGCTTAGGCCATCAGATAATTACCTTGGCCCTTGGAGGGGGAACTTATAAGATGAAATTTGGACATAGGGGAGGAAACCAACCTGTTAAAGATCTAAACAGGGATATAGTATATATTACCCCCCAAAACCATGGTTATGCCACAAAGGATAACTCCTTAAAGGGGGAAACCACTGTATGTAATATCAATCTAAATGATAACACAATTGAGGGATTAGTATCCAAAAATAAGAATATATTCTGTGTTCAATACCATCCAGAGGCTGGTCCAGGACCCCATGATGCAAGGCATCTATTTGATGAGATGATAAACTTAGGATTGAATTATAAAAAATGTAAAGGAGAGGAATAATTAAATAATATTAATTTTTAAATTATTAAATATTGAATATTAAATCTTTTTTTTAAATATTTTTACAATCTATGGATTCTTCTTTTGTACCCATAAATAATTATTTTAGTGAAAAAATAAAATAAAATTTTAATAATAATTAAAATAATAATAAAAATAAATATAAATTATTAATTTAGAGTTTTTCCTCAATCATTCCCTCAATATCTAAGTATTTTTTTCTTAATTTTTCCTCCATCTCCTCACTGGCCTTCCATTTACCCCTTCCGATAGCCTCCAAAAGTCGTTCTGTAATGTTCATAAGGGCATAGGGGTTGTTTTTTCTGAAGAAGTCCTCCATTTCTCTATCAAATACATACCTCTTGGCAATCTCCTCATACATCCAGTCCTCGATAATGTTGGAGGTACAGTCCCAGGCAAATATATGATCAACATACTTTGAGAAGTCTCCCCCTCCCTTGTATCCATGTTTCTTCATACCCTCTATCCACTTTGGGTTCAATATCTTACTCCTGAATATGAGTTTTCCTTCCTCCTTTAGGTGTTTTGTTTTTATCCTATTTTTGTTGGAGGTATCTCCAATATAACTCTTAGGTTGTTTTCCAGAGTAGTGGGTAACCGCTGCAATTAATCCCCCGTGATAACTGTTGAAATCATCCCCCTCAAAGATGTCCCACTCCTGAGAGTCCTCGTTCTTTACAGTTAATTCTATTTTAGATAAACGATTTATAAACTCCTCCTTGGCATCTATGCCATAAATATCCTTGCCATAGGCATATCCTCCCCATTGAACATATACCTGGGCCAAATCCTTTACAGACTCCCAGTTTTTTTCATCTATTAAATTGGCAACTCCTGCTCCATAGGTACCTGGCTTATCACTGAATATCCTATAGAGACTAGTTTCCCTTGCATTCTTCTCATCTATTCCCTTCTTTATCTTCTCCTCAATCTCCTTCCTGTAGTGTTTCTTAACAAAATTCATCTCCTCAGGCTCAGGGAGATTTGCAACCTTTTTTATGGCCTCATCCATAAGTTCAATAACCTGTGGGAAGGTATCTCTAAATAACCCACTTATTCTCAGTGTAAGATCTATCCTTGGTCTCTTTAACTCTTCTAAGGGGATTATCTCAGTATCTACTACCCTTCCCATCTTGTTCCATACAGGTTTAACTCCTAAGAGGTATAGAACCTCTCCAATATCATCCCCTCTTGTTCTCATGGTAGGAGATCCCCATATTATTACCCCTAAGTACTCAGGGTACCTTCCCTCCTCTCCCAAGTACTTATTTATAAGATCCTCTGCAAGTTTTTTCCCCATCTCGTAGGCTGATTTTGTAGGTATCTCCTGGGGATTACAGGAGTAGAAGTTTCTTCCAGTTGGAAGGGAGTTTATATCCTTAGTGGGAGATCCTGCCACCCTTGGAGGTACATAACATCCTTCAAGGGCATCTACAGTATGCTTTATCTCCTCCTCTACCCCCATCAAGTTTCTATATATCTTAGATACAACCTTTAAGAGGTCCCTTAAGTTACTATTTATAGGAAGAGTTTTTAAATCCTCTATGTGTTCCTCCTGGAAGTTGTACTCACTGTACTCCTGAAGAAGGGATATGCCACATCTGTATATCTCATCTATAATCTTCTGATATCTACCAGGGTGTTCATCCAACTCTTCCCAATTATAGTTTAGTACCTTCGAGATCTCCTTTAAGTAGTCAAACTGATACCGTACTATCATAAATATCATGTTTATCAATCTATCTCCCTCTAAGGGTATTCCCATAATATGAAGTCCCTCGTTTATCTGCCTATACTTTAACTCCTCCAAGTAATCATGAACCTTACTTAGTAGATCCTCAAATTCTTTATCCTCTAAGGTATCCACCAATTTCTCTATAATTCTTCCATCCATGAGGTCCTCCTGAAGTTTCAACTCCTTGATTTTATTCAATATATTCTCCTTTAAAAACTCTTTCTTTTCCTGGGTTTCTACCTCATAATAATCCCCTATATATCCCTCTAATTCAGAGAGTTCTCCATAGAGATCTGAGATGGTCATGGGAGGTATTAGATGGGATATTACTGTAGCGTAGGATCTTCTCTTAGCCTGAGTGCCCTCTCCAGGGTTATTTACAATATAAGGATATATATTTGGAAGTTCCATGTTTATATCAGGATAACAATCCTTAGAGAGCCCCAGGCATTTTCCAGGTAACCACTCTAAATTACCATGTTTTCCCACATGTACAATGGCGTCTGCCTTAAAAACCTCCTTTATCCACCTATAGTATGCAATGTAGTAGTGGGAGGGGGGCATATCTGGGCAGTGGTATATCTTTGAGGGATCCTCTCCAAAGCCCCTTGGAGGCTGAAGGGATATAAATACATTTCCATTTATGATACCTGGAACTATAATTTTTCCATTGAAGTTCATAACCTCTCCAGGGATAGATCCCCAATGTTTTATCAACTCGTTTCTTACTTTCTCAGATAGGCTGTTAAACCATCTCCTATATGTCTCTTTATCTATATTTCCCACAGTTTTCTTCACAATCTCCTCACTTAGGAATCTTTTATCATTGGTAACATGATTTAATATATTCTCCATAAGTTCATTTCCATTTTTGTAAAGTTTCTCTACAAGAAAGTCCCTTCTCTTTAATTCTTTTAGTATATTCACTACACTCTCTGGACTATCCAACCCAAAGGCACAGGCAATTTTATCATTTCTTGGAGGGTAGTTGTGGAATATTATACCTATCTTTTTATCCCTATTTTCTTTTAACTTCAGATCCCCATACTTTAAGGCTAAATCCACTATCTTCTCACATCTATCTCTAATGGATTTATACTTTACAATGGGAACTCCAACTCTACCTTCCTTAATTTTCTTTTTTCCCCCTATTGGGAAGTGTATTATTGCCCCATCAAACTCTGGCATGGCCATACCAATAACGAGATCTATTGGGTTAAGGCCCCCCACAGATCTCTCCCACTCCTCGATGTATCCTGTAGATACTATACCCTGAAGTATTGGAATGTTAAGTTCCTTTAGGAATTGAGGTTCCTCTAAGTAATCCTCCCTTATGCCCATGGAGAGGGTAAACATGGTAGTGTTTATTAGAGAATCTATTATGGGCTTTCCATCCATATAGAAGAACCTTCTAAATGTCTCCAAGGTACCAAGGGCTCCTAAGTCATTTTTTAAGTGGGAGGAAAATATTGCTATGGGAATACCTCCCTTCCTCTCAACAATATTTATAAGATCATCCACATAATCAACATTGTTTGCTATAAACCAATTTCTATAGAATAGTATTCCAACAGTGGGTTTCTTCTCTATCTCCTCCTTAGATATGTTTAAAAAAGATAGATACCCCTCCAGATCCTCAAAATATCTACCCTTATAGTATATCCCCTGCCAGGGCATAGGTTTTGGTTCCTCGTATTTTATGGAGGTGTTCCCAAAGGTACTTGCAAGATATAGGAGTAGATTTTTATAGTTTTCAACTCCCTCATAACTTAGGTACTTTATTACTTTTTCCTTTACATCCTCTTCTACAGTGGTAGCCTCCAAGAGATCTGGATATACCTCATTTAATGTAGGTAAGGGAAGGAATGGAATGTTGTACTCTAAGGTGATTCTCCTTAATTCATCGAAACCCTTAAAGGCACTTTTTCCTCCCATAAGTTTTGTGAATACTATGTTGGATTTTTTAACAAACTCCAAGAATTCCTTAAATTCCCTTTTGCTGTATTTACTATTTAATATTCTAAACTCCAAGTAATCCTTAATCTCTTCATAGGCCTCTTCAAAAACTAAGTCATCACTATCTACTGTGGATACAAAGGCTATTTTGATCATTTTTATCACTTATTAATTCCTATCACTTATTATTTTATCATACTCTCAATTCAAATAAAATTTAATTTAAAAGTTATAATATAAATAAATACATAAAATAATGAATATTTTATATATGGGGAAATATTTGATAAAAAATAGTAAAATTAATTAATTATTTATGGACCTGTCCATTTAACATAAACACCACCTCAGTTTATTATAATACAGAACAAATAACCTACAAAAGAGATTTCAGTTTCTAACAGAATTCTTAGCAGTAATAGGGCAGAGAAAGATCCTTACCTCTCTTCAGAGAAGAAAACACTGATTCAATTGATCTTCTCTGCCCAAAGGTTTTATACTCAAACCTTAAATTAAGACCTTTTAGAACACTAACTACCCATGAAGTGATCTATAAGGAATTTTACCTTACTCCTACAGTACTTCAGTACTTCATTTACAAAGGATCTCGTAGTTAAATAATTTTCTTGTCGCATAAACTTTCATTAGAGTTAATTCATTCTCAACTCTACAGGGAATAAATGTAATAACGCTACTCGTCCAATTATTTTTTTAAAATAGGTAGAACTTCAATGCAAAGACTATTGCCAATAGATATACAATCCAATGGACTTCTTTAGCTTTTCCACTGGCAATCTTTAGGATGGGATAGGATATGAATCCCAATGCCAATCCTGTTGATATACTGTAGGTTAATGGAATGGATATTAAAGTCATAAAGGCAGGAATGGCCTCAGAGACATCCTCCCAATCTATTTCTTTAACATGGCCTATCATAAGGGCACCAACAATAACTAAGGCTGGAGCCGTGGCATAAGCAGGAATGGCCTTTACTAAGGGATAGAAAAATAATGCCAATAAAAAGAGTAGGGCCACAATAATTGAAACAAATCCTGTTCTTCCCCCCAATGCAATACCTGCTGCAGATTCAATATATGTGGTTACTGTTGAGGTACCCAATAGTGAGCCAATAGTTGTACCTATGGAATCTGACATTAGGGCATTATCTGCCCTTGGTAATTTTCCATCCTTTAAATATCCTGCCTGGGAACTTAAGGCCCCTAATGTTCCCAAGGTATCAAATAGATCTACCATAAATAAGGATAGTATAATTGTTAATAATCCCAAGTTTAAGGCTCCCATTATATCCAATTGCATAAATGTGGGGGCTATAGAAGGAGGCATTGAAATTATACCCTCTGGAATGGGAGATAGGCCCAATGCCATCCCAATTATGGATATTAAAATTATTCCCCATAGTATGGCCCCAACTATTTTTCTACTCATTAGAATTCCAATTAAAAATATCCCAAATAATGCCAGTAGGGTTTGAGGTGCCATTAGATTTCCCAAGGTTACCAAGGTAGCCTCACTACTTACAACGATTCCTGCACTTTTTAACCCTATAAATGCAATAAACAACCCAATACCAACTGCAGTTCCATATTTAATAGTGTTAGGTATTCCATTGAATATCATGGATCTTATCTTTGTAAGGGTTAAAATTATAAAGAGTATTCCTGAGATAAACACTGCACCTAATGCAACTCTCCAATCCACTCCCATTCCTAAGCATATTCCATAGGTAAAATAGGCATTTAAACCCATACCTGGAGCCAAGGCAAAGGGATACTTGGCATATACTCCCATAATCAATGTGGCAATTGCCGATGCTATACAGGTAGCCACCATAACGGCTCCAAAATCCATTCCTGTAATACTTAATATTTGAGGATTTACGAATATAATATATGCCATGGTCATAAATGTAGTTATTCCTGCCAAGGTTTCTATTTTAAAATCTGTTTTATATTTGTCAAATTCAAAATACTGGGCTATTTTGTTCAACATTTTATCTCCTCTTTTTAACTATTTATCTAACATTAAATAAGAGTATAGTGGAAATGGTGTATAAATTTAAAAAATTAAAATATATTATAAAATTATAATTTTAATATATTAATAATTTTCCAATAATACTAAAAAATATAAAACAGTAAAATAGAAAAATGATCTAAATCTCAGGATTTTGAAAATATAAGAGAAAATAAATACTTAAAAAATAGAAATTCCCTTACTACCTCCCAATACTCCTAAGCACTGGAAGTGCAGAGGAAATCCTTTAAGTATTGAGATTGTCATGCTTATAATAAGTTTAAAATATTATAGGTTTGACTATAATTCTAATTTTATTAATTTTTAATCTATTTTTTAAGAGTACGTCTAATTAACCTATAACTTAATATAATCTCAAAAAATTATAAAAATAAAAAAATAAATATAAACAAGAAAATAATTTAGAAAGAAATTAAAATTAAAAAATAATAAATTAACTAAATCATAAGATAACAAGAGAAAAAATAAATACTTAAAGAGATAAAGAAAAATAGAAAATATTTAAAAATATAAGAGATAAAATAAATACTTAATTATACTACTTAAAGAAATAAAGAAAAGTAAATGCCTAAAAAGTAGTAGAAATTCCCTACCGCTATTTTCCCCCTCCCTACGCTCCTAAGCACTGGAAGTGCAGAGGAAGTCCTTTAAATATTAGGATTACTGTATTTATAATAGGTTTATAATATCATGTGTTTCACTATAAAATATAGTTAGGGCATAATTTAAAATATACCCAATATAAAAAACAAAAATAGTTTAAAAAAATTAAAAAATAATAAAATAATCTAAATATTTAAAATAAAAGGAAAAATTAAATATTTAAAGAAAATAAAGAAAAGTAATACTTAAAGTAAATACTTAAAAAGTAGAAGTTCTATATTATTTAAAAATATAAAGAAAATAAATACTCAAAAAGTAGAAATCCCATACTACCATCCCCTACACTCCTAAGCACTGAAAGTGCAGAGGAAGTCCTTTAAGTATGGGATTACTATATCCATAATAAGTTTAAAATGTTAATGATTTACTACAAATATAAATAAAAAAATAAAAATAAAAGCATTATGTTCCTTACTATAATTTAATTTTTATTTTTTACTTTTTCTTAGGTATTTTAAAATTTTATTTTATAATTTAAATTTTACTTTTTTAATATATTTGTTATAGTATTTTAAAATTTTATTTTTTATTATTATTTTTTTAAATTTTTATTAAATATTATTTTTTTAATTTTTTTATATTTTTTAATTATTTATTCTATTTTTCTTTTATTTTTATTATAATGCAATATTTTTTTTATTTTCATCAATAAGACCAATTACAACTTTATTCCAACTATCTTACTTAATCCATTCTCCATATATACTCCATAAAGGGTATCTGCTTTATTGATCATCTGCTCCCTATGGGATATTACTATGAACTGGGACTCCTTTGAGGCATTCTTTATCATATCCCCTATTAAACTTGCATTTTTAGCATCAAGGGCCGCATCTACCTCATCTAAAACATAGAATGGAGCAGGCATTAAATTTTGAATGGCAAATAAAAATGCCAATGCAGTTAAGGATTTCTCTCCGCCACTCATAACATCTAAACTTTGAAGGCTTTTATTCTGTGGAGAGGCATCTATTAATAGGCCCCCTTCAAATGGATTTTCAGGATTCTCCAAACTTAACTTACCAGTACCTCCTATACTTTTATAGATCTCTTGATAGTTTTTAGATACCTTTTCAAATACCTCCATAAATACCTCTTTTTTTCTCTTCTCAACCTCTTCAATTAATTGAATATACTTCATTTCATCCTTTTCATATTCCTTTCTTTTATTGAATAACTCCCCATATCTTTCTTCAATATATGCATAGTCCTCAATGGCCCTCATATTTACAGGTTCAAGTTCCTTAATGGTATTTTCAAGTTTTATGGAATGCTTTTCCAATTCGTTAATTTCCATATTGCTTATTTTATTTAATATCTCCTCAGATATATCCTCAATCCCTTCACAGAGATATAGTTTTTTCTCCTCATCCTCTAACTTTGTTTCATACTTTGCCTTATCTATGGATAGTTTATTTATCTCATTGGCCATATCTTCAATTTTTTCCGTAATTGTTTTTTTATCATCATACAATTTTTTTATTTCCTCTTCATATTCCCTCTTTTTATTTGTAAGTTCCTCTAAATTTTCACTTAATTTAAGGTATCTCTCCCTTTTCTCCCCTAATACTTTAATATTCTTTTCAATACTATTTTTGTAAAATTCAATATTTTTTTGGAGCATATTTATTTTTTCATTTAATTCCCTTATTTTTTCATTAATCTCACTCATCTTTGGAATGAGAACCTCCTTTATCAGTGTAACATTCCTTTTTGTATCATTTTCCAAAGTATTCCTTCTCTTTTTTAGATTTTCTATTTCCTCCCCTAATTCCCTAATTCTTTTTATAATTGTGGAATCCTCGTAGGATTTTAATTCCTGTAATACCCTCTCTTTTTTATGGAGGGTATCTTCGATTTTTTCTTCAATATCTTTTATTTTATGATCCAATTCATCCTTTAAAATTTCCAAATCCCCTAATTCATCATTAATCTTTTTATTTATTAATTGAAGTTCCTTTATTTTTATTTTATTATTTTTTAGAATCTCCACTTTTCTCTTTTCATTTTCCTTTATAAACTTTAATTTATTTTCCAATTCTATCTTTTTACCCTGGTACATATTTATTTTTTCATTTATTTCCTCTATTTTATTAATTATCCCCTCATCCTTACCATTTAATCTTTCCTCTATATTCTTTAACTCTTCGGCAAGTTTTTCAAGTTTTGAGGTATCTATTTCAACCCTTATATTGGCAGAGGATCTGACACTACCTCCTACCATGGCCCCTGAGGGCTCTATCACATCCCCTTCAAGGGATACAAACCTACCTCTATATCTCTTTGAAAGTTCCTTGGCAGTTTTTAGATCCTTTACAATAAAGGTATTTCCAAATACATAGTTTAATATATTTCTATATTCCTCCTTAAACTCCACTAAATCAATTGCTCTCCCTATTATTCCCTCATCTATAATATTCTCTGGTTCCCTGCCCCTTATTCTGTCCATGGGTAAAAATGTAGCCCTTCCAAGTTTATTTCTCTTTAAATACTCTATGGCTCTAACCCCATCCTCCATTCTTCTAACCACAATATGATTTAATCTATTGCCCCCTGCAACCTCAATTGCCAATTTATATTTTTCCTTAGTTTTTCCCAAATTTCCAACGATATCAATTACCCCTGGCAGATTGGCATCCAAGATGCTCTTTATAGTATTATTTAAATTATAATTCTCCAAACTCTTCAATGCCTTGATCTTACCATTTTCCTTGGCATATTCTCCATATAGTTCCTCCCTTTTCCTTTGAAGGACCTTTCTTTCCTCTTCAAGTTTTTTTAATTTCTTCTTTAAAAATTCCAATTCCACAGAGACATCCTCTAACTCCCTGTATATAGATTTACTATCTACTCCCTCCCTATCCAATAGTTTTAATTCCTCTTCAAGTTTTTTTATAATTTCCTTATTTTGGGCCATTTGAAAGGATTTTTTATCAATATCTCCAACAACCCTATTTAATTCTGTTCTTAATTTATGCAACTCCCTTTGATATTCACTGAATCTCTCAGTAAGTTTTCCCTCCTGGTTTTTAAGTATATTTATGTGAGTTTCCCATTTTTCCATGGTTGATCTCAGGGATTTTTTTTCCTCCTCTAAAAGTTTAATATTTTCATTTATTGATTTTATTTCCTCCTCCCTTTCCATGGTCTCCTTTCTTAGAGTTTCAATCTTTTCACGGGTTTCATTTAATTCTTTTTTCTTATTTTCCAACTGTTCATTGGAATACTTCAATTCCTTTAGGGAGTTTTCAAGGTTTTTTCTATGGTTTTCAATGGTCAATTCAATCTCTTTAATGGTTTTATGGAGTTCCATAACCTCTTCATTCCCTTTTTCCTTTAATTCCTCCACTATATTTTCCAACCTTTCCTTTAAATTGGATATATTCTCCTCTATATAATTTATTTTATTTTTATATTCCCCTTTGGATTTATTTAATTCTATTAGATTATTGTTTAGATTATCCAATACTGTCTTTAATACCTCTATTTTTTTAGTGGTAAGAATATACTTTACAGTTTTTAATTCCTCTGTTAATATGCGGTATTTTTCAGCATCTTCCTTTTCCTTTTTAAGTTTTTTAAGATTGGCCTTTACTTCATTTATTCTTATATCTATTTTTTCAATATATTCTCTTGCCCTCTCCAATTCCTTCTGGGCCTTTTCCTTTTTTTCATCATACTCTGAAATTCCACTTATTTCATCTATTACCTTCCTTCGTTCCCTTGGAGACATCTCTATTAACCTTATAAGGTCTCCCTGTAGTATTATGTTTAATCCATCTCCACTTAATGATAATTTGTTAAATATATCAATTACCTGGGATTTTTTAATCTTTTTTCTTTTTTCAATGAGTTTTGGTTTTATATCTTTGTTTTTATTATCTTTATTATTATCTTTATCTTTATTATCTTTATTATTATCTTTATCTTTATTATCTTTATTATTATCTTTATCTTTATTATCTTTATTATTATCTTTATCTTTATTATCTTTATTATTATCTTTATCTTTATTATCTTTATTATTATCTTTATCTTTATTATCTTTATTATCATCGTCTTTTAGGTTATTATCCCTATCACTTCCTTTCCCATCTGTTTTTTTCCCTTCTTCTTCATACCATATTAAATAATAGTTGTTATCCCCCTTTAATTTTACTTTTCTAGAAATCCCCACTCTATCAGAATCTATGGGTATTTTTCTGTCCCTATTGTCAAATAGTAATATTACCTCAGCATATTCCGCCCTTTTATTTTTGTGGTAGGTAATTAATTCATTAAATCTTCCAGCCCTTAGGGATTTTGCAGAGGTTTTTCCAAGTACAAAACAGATACCGTCAATAATATTGGATTTCCCAGAGCCATTTGGACCCATTATGGCAGTAAATCCAGGAGGTATTTTTAATTTGGCATTTTTAAATGATTTAAAATTTTTTAAATGAATCTCAGATAGTTGAACCATTATACTCACCAATAGTGTAAATTGTAGGATTCAGACATTAAAATTTATTTTAAATGGATTGATAAATTTTCTATTTATTAATAAATTATTAAATTTATATATAAATACATTATTAGTATGATTATAACTTAGTTTCCATTAGAATAATTAAAAAAGAGTGAGGTATAAACTTTAATTTTCATTAAAAATTCAAAAAAATTATAAAAAATAAATAAAAAATTAAAATTTAAAAATAGGATAAAAAAAATTTTATTAATAAATTTATAGTTAAAAACATAATTTCTTAAACTATAATCTAAATATAAAAAATAAAAAT
>JAHEQB010000102.1 GCA_019561555.1 Methanothermococcus sp. SCGC AD-155-C09 | reverse complement strand
TATATAAATTTTACGGTTTATGATTAATTTATTTCTTATTTAGAGTGATATGGTTTTGTCCCGTTAGAAGGGGAGAGTAGACTAACTGTTTAATTATAATATGGAGCGATCTGAATAGAGATTAAATTGCAAGTTGACAGAACATCCTATAATTATATATATTACTTAATTAAGGATATAAAAATAATGGATGATGATGAAAAGAGGGTTAACTGATTTTTTATGATGACACTTACCCGACCTGAATCCTAAGAAAATTAAAAAAATTAATTAATTATTCTGCTATGCCTCTATATATTGCCAAAATAAACCTTGTCTCAGCCTTATCAAGTTCCTTTAATGAATTCCCCTCTATTATAAAGGTTCTGTTTATCTTTGATATTTTAGCAGTGCTATTACTTCGG
Source organism: Methanothermococcus sp. SCGC AD-155-C09 (assembly GCA_019561555.1). GTDB lineage: Archaea > AGJL01 > Methanococci > Methanococcales > Methanococcaceae > Methanofervidicoccus. The sequence goes on along the minus strand of JAHEQB010000102.1, from coordinate 33,288 downwards.
ATTATTTTTATTACCATGGTAATATTACTATTTTTAACTCTCTCTATTTCACTTTTATTATTAAATACACTATCATCTACAATTTCATGGGGATATATTGGATTTAAAAACCCTAACTTCATGGATAAGTCTATTATAGATACCATTCCCTCCTTAGGGGAAAGTGATCTATTGTATTCCAAATATATTATTTTAGTATTTAAATAATGTCTTAAAATATCACTATCACTGGTATTTATTAACTCTGTAGATAGTGCCTCCTCCACTGATGCCCTTAAAGGTAATTCAGTGATATTTCCACTAATGTTTAAGTATATGGTATTATCTGAGTTAGTAATATGATCTCCAGTGCCTCCATTTATACCCTTGATATTTATGCACATGGATAAACTTATCATAAGGACCATAAAAATAATTGAAATTAAAAGTTTTTTCATAGAAGTACCTCCTTTTTTATATAAATAAAAATTAAATTAATAAAAAATAATTTAAATAATAACACATAATTAAGGACATAAAAATTTTGAACTTTATAATTTATAATAAATATAGTAAAGAACATATATGTTTTAGACTAATTAGGACTTTCAAAAATTATATAATGCCCTTCCTAAGAAATTTGCCTACTCTCCAGTGCTTAGGGGTTAAGAGAATAATAATGGGATTTTTACTTTTATTATTATTTTTTACTTTCTTAAATAATTTTTATATTTTTTAAATATCTTTGAAATCTTAAATTTTTTTAATTATTTATTATTTTTTAAATTATAATATTTATTATTTTTTTTAAATTTTTCATAATTATTTTTTTATTAATTTTTATATTTTTAAATAATTTATTTATATTAGGTTTTTTATTTTATATGGATGAATGGTTTTTTTATAATTATTTATAAATAAATATTTATTTATTCTCCTTTATAACCTCTTTTACTATTTTTTTAAATACTTCCTCTTCTATGTCCTCGCCTTTCTCCTTAGTATCCTTTATTTTTTTAACAATTTTTAAAAGATCCTCCTTGGATACTTCAATTCCCATATTTCTTAACTTCCTATCAACTGCACTACATCCAGAGTGTTTTCCAAATACTATCCCCCTATTATGACCAATTTTCTCAGGTAAAAATGGCTCATAGGTTAGGGGATGTTCCAATACACCATCAACATGAATACCACTTTCATGATAGAATACCCTATCTCCCACTATTGCCTTATTTACAGGTAGGGATACCTTGGAATATTCCTCAACCATCTTAGAAAGTTCCTTTAATAGGGATATATTTAACTTTAGATCAAGGTCATAAAGTACCATTAAAGCCATAACAACCTCTTCAAGGGGAGCATTTCCTGCTCTCTCTCCAAGTCCATTTACAGTGGTAGAGATGGCTCTTGCTCCCCCCATAACTCCATATATGGAATTTATTACAGCAAAACCAAAGTCATTATGGCAATGTACTCCAATATGGGCTTTTTTTAAGTTCTTCTTTAACTCTGAACATAGATAATACATAGATTGGGGGGTACTGGAGCCTGTGGTATCTGCAATATGTACCCTATCTGCCCCATAACTCTCTGCATTTTTATGTATTCTTATTAAATCCTCAAGGGGGGTTCTTGTAGCATCCTCCGCCGAAAATGCCACAAAGAGGTCATGATCCTTTGCATACTCTATGGCCTTCATACCCATTTCTTCAACTTCATTTATTGTTTTATGAAGTTTATACTTTAAATGTAGGGGGGAGGTGGCAATAAATGTAATAATACCATCCACATCACAGTATAGGGCCTTATCAATATCCTCCTTTAAGGCCCTGGATAATACTAAAAGATCTGCATTTAGGTCCTCTTCTGCTATTTTTTTTATAATTTCTCTTTCCCTATCAGATACTGCTGGAAAGCCTAACTCTATCTGTTTAATACCTAATTCATCTAATTTCCTTGCAATGTTTAATTTCTCCTCCAAATTAAAACATACTCCAGGGGTTTGCTCTCCATCCCTTAGGGTAGTATCATAAATATATAAATCCTCCACATCTATATTTAATTTTGGATTATAGGGACATACCTCCTTCCAACTCATAGAATTCCACCAACAATATTTATAATCAAATACAAGGATTAATTTAAATATATAATTAAAATAATAAAAATAATTAAAGGAAAATACTTAAATCTCTATTTTTAGTCTAATATAGTCCCATCATAGTATTTTATCAAAGGATTATCCTTCTCCCAATGCTTAGGAGTATCTAAGGAAATAATAATAGAACTTTTACTTATTTTACTTTTTATTTTTTTATTATTTCTTTAACATTTTAAAATTTTAAATTATCTATTTTTATTTTAATTATTTTTATTATTTTAAATTAATTTTTAATAATTTTTATTTTTTATATTTATATCTTTAATATAGAAATAAACTTTATATGTTTTTAATTTAATTTTTTTAATTATTTATCTATTTTTTTATTTTTTACTTCAAGAATATACAGCTCATCCTTAGGCTTCAATTTCTTAATAATTTCCTCATTTTTAACAACCCTACCTACAATATTGGTACCCTCAAAGGTTTCTCCTGTTGGACCATACTTATCATTTGCACTTAATCTTATACCAATAAATCCCTTATATCTTTTAACCATATTTGTTATTCCAATATAACCCCCCTCTAAGGTACCTGATGGAGTATTTTCAGGCAACAAACCACCAGCATATTTTTCATTTTTATCAAACATCACTATATCTCCAGTTTTAAAATAAACCTTTAATTTACCAATACTCTTTGTAGTAAGTCCTGTAGTTTTTCTAAAATACCATGCTGTATTAGGGGCCTTATCATCAAATATTTCAATATATAGTATCCTATCAGGAGATATTCCCTTGGTTATAACTTCCTTGGATTTTAATATATCCAAGGTATATTCTGGTTTTTGCTCAATTACTATGGCATCATCCCCAACATCCCCTTCCATTATATGGTTTATACCATACTTTTTAAACAACTCTGAGGATTCCTTTTGAGTCATTCCTATGGCATTTAATCTTTCAGGTTTTGATTTAAGGGATATGTTGCCATCCTCTGAGAAATCCACCAACTCCATACCTTTAATTACCTTACCTACTACAGTATGGGATGGCGAGGAGGTTCTTCCCTCTTTATATATATAGACCTTACCAACTCCAACCCCTGTATTTCTAACAGTAATTGTGCCCCTTAGCCTATCCTCAAGGTTTTCCTCATCTATATCAAGGGTTTGCAATCTCCTATCTGCAACATAGGTATTAGTATGTTCTCCAATCTCAAAGTACCCCTCATCCATTAATGCAAGGGCATGTTCAACAGTTTTAGAGGGACCATTAAATTCACATTCAAAGTAGGTCCATATTTTCCAACCCTCTTCCAATTCCATATTTAAATCCTTTGTGGTTATATAATCTATACTTTCCTTAGATTCCCTTAATGGTTTAATGGAGGTTATTTTATCCTCAGGTGTTAATTGAGATAGTACCCTTTTTCCACCAATTAATATACCTATTTTAGGATTTTTAAGGCCATACATCTCATTAACATCCTTTTTAACAAATACCAAATGCCCTTCATCTTTATCAAACCCAGATAAACTTAAAAGCACATCCCATTTTTTAAATTTTTCAGGTTTATTGTTCATTTCCAAATCAATTGTAATTGGGCCAAAGGCTAAATCTGAAATACTTTTCCATCTAAGGTTTTTATCTATAAACTTTTTATAGTTTTCATTCCAAAATTCCACTGTTTTGGATTTCTCAGTAATACCAACTATCATTGAGCCCTTTGTAGTATTTATCCTATATTTTTTAGATTCCCTTTCCACTTCCTTTTTTATTCCCTTTATTATTACTATGTTGCTCCCTTCAATATAGGGTTCTCCATAAATTACATCCTTAAGGGTTTTTCCATTCTTTTCTATTCCATTTACAAATACCCTAACCATAAAATCATCTCCAAGGATAATATTTAAATAGTATATATAAGGTATAATTAATAATATAAATATAAAGGTTATTTTATATTAATTTAAGTATAATAATATTGAATATATTAAAATTTTTTATTTAGTATTAATTATTTATTTAAATTTATAATTATTAAAATAATTAAAAAATTTAAAAAAATGAAAATATTTAAAAAAATGAAAATAAAATAAATAATAAAATTAATTTAAAAAAAACAATGAATATTAAAAAAAATAAAATATTTAAAGAATAATATAAAATTTATTCTAAAAAATTATTTTTTAAAAATAAAAATAAATAAAAAAATATTATAAATATAAATCATCTATCGGAAAAAGGATAGATAAATCAGAAATAAGAGGTTAATAAGTATGTATCATTTATTTAAAGTTCTTAAAAAATAAGTTTAAATTTTATATAATGAATATAACCCTAATGAACTTATTTTAACTATTTAATTTCATATTAAACCTAAAAATACAAGGGAAAATTATGGAAAAAACAGAAAATATGGATTCAAACAATAATCAAGAGACTAAAAAAAGACTAACCTCCAGGGCCAGAAAAATGCTTCGAGCCCAGTCCCATTCAATAGCACCTGTGGTTTGGGTAGGGAAAGAAGGCGTTGATAAAACAATACATGAGGTAAAAAGGCAAATTAAGGATAGAGGGCTCATTAAAGTTAAAATTAAAAAGGGTGCTTTAGAGAATGACACTAAGGAAAACATAGCCAAAAAATTATCCTCAGAAACCAATTCCGAAGTAGTTAGTTTAGTAGGTAATGTAATAACCCTATTTAAACCAAGGGAAGGTTGGAAGAGATACACCACCAAAAAGCCTAAGAAAACAAAGTATATTGAAGAATTTGAAAAGTTCAGGTTTTCAAGAAAACCTAAAAGAAAAAAGGATAGCAATGTATAAAATTATTAGATGATGATAAAATATTTATAGTCTTAAACATAACTATTTAAGTAAATTAAACAACCTTATTTCCAAAAAAAATAATAATTATAAAAATTATTAAAAAAATACATAAAAATTAAAATAATTTAAAATAACTAAAAAATAAAATATAAAAAAATATTAAAACAAAATAGAATAATCTAAAGATTTTATATATTAAAAGGAAGAATCACATAAAAATTAAAAATCCTATTATGTATCCTTCTTAACACCCCAAGCACTGGGAAAGAATATAACCCTAATAGAGTGGCACTATAAACCTCGGATTAGAAAAGTAGAAATATATTTATTACAAAATCCCCTATTTATTAATTTATATCTTATTTCTATTTTTTATTATTTTATTATTAATATTTTTATTTTTATTTAGATTTGGATTATAAGATAAGGTTATTTACTTATCATGATAGAAAATAATATATATGAGTATATATTATTATAAGTGATAGAGAATTGCCTGGTTTTGATTATTTTTTATTATATAATTGAATATATATTTACATACTATTAAAACACATTTTACTATTTAAAAATATTAACAATATACTAATAAAAAGTTAATAAAAAATAATTAAATAAAAAAATAAGGGTGTTTAAATGACAACAGTATATGATGTTCCTCCAACAATGTTAATTGAGAAATTGGCAAAAAAGTTAAAAGAAATGGATATTGAAAAACCTTCCTGGGCAGATTTTGTTAAAACAGGAACCCACAAAGAGAGACGCCCTGATGATGAGGATTGGTGGTATATAAGATGTGCAGCAGTTCTCAGAAAGATATACATAAATGGTCCTGTAGGCGTTGAAAGGTTAAGAACTGCTTATGGCGGAAGAAAAAACAGAGGACATAAGCCAGAAAAGGCTTTAAAGGGTAGTGGAAATATTATAAGAAAGGCATTACATTCATTGGAGAAGTTGGATCTTGTAAAGAGGACCAAGGAGGGCAGAGTAATCACTCCAAAGGGCCAATCTTTAGTGGATAATACTTCAAAGGAAGTTAAAGATAAAATCATAAATGAAATGCCTGCAATTTCAAAGTATTAAATCTATATGGGGATAATATGGATCCTGAAGAATTAAAGAGAAAAAAACTCCTTGAAATGCAACAGCAGGCTGCTGCCAATGCCAATCCTGAAATTGATGAGCAGGCCCTTAGAATGAAGCAGCAGTATGAAATGCAAAAAAGGAAGATATTAAAACAAATCCTATCAGAACCTGCCAGGGCAAGGTTATCCAGGGTAAAGTTAGTAAAACCTGAACTTGCAGAGCAGGTGGAGGTTCAACTTATTCAATTGGCACAGATGGGAAGATTGCAAATACCTGTTTCTGACAATCAATTAAAGATACTTCTTGATAAAATATATGAGATGAATAAACCTAAGAAGAAGGACATTAAATTCATTAGAAAATAAAATAATTGGGTTTCACCAATGACAAAGGCAAGGGTTTTGTTTAGTGGCGGAAAGGACAGTTCCTTAGCAGCCCTACTTCTAAAAAAATTAAACTATGATGTGGAACTTATAACTGTGAATTTTGGAATTTTGGATTCCTATAGATATGCCCAAGAAACATCTAAGATATTAAATCTCCCTCATAAGGTAGAGTTTCTAGATAGAGAGATTATTGAAAGATCAGTTGAGATTATTTTAAGGGATGGATACCCCTCCAATGGTATCCAATATCTTCATAAATCTGTTATAGAGGTTTTATCTGATAAATATAAAATCCTATGTGATGGAACTAGAAGGGATGATAGAGTTCCTCGATTGTCCTACTCTGAAATACAGAGTCTTGAAATGAGAAAAAACTTAGAGTATTTAACCCCACTTATGGGATTTGGCCATAAAACAATTAACTCCCTTGTGGAAAAGTATTTTATAATATCCCAGGGAGAAAGTGATAACATATTAAAATCAGATTATGAATCAGAAATAAGGGAGTTAATAAAAATAAAGGGAAAAAAGCCTGAAGATTATTTTCCAAAGCATAAACAATCCAGGGTTATAGGTATAAAGTATAAAATATAATTAAAATAAAATTAAAAGTAATATTGTGAGGTGTTAATATGTCATCTATAAAACCCCATGCCAAAAAATTGAGACTTGCCAAGGCATTAAAACAGAATAGAAGAGTTCCATTATTTGTAATATCTAAGACAAAGGGTAAAGTAAGAACCCATCCAAAAATGAGAAATTGGAGAAGAAATACCCTTAAAAAATAATAATTATAGTCAAGTACATTATCTTAACTTATGGTAGTTATAAACATATTTATTTACAATAAATAACTTAATTACAGAAATCTCTATAAAAAAATAATAATTAATTATTAAAAATAAAACAAAATAATAAAATATAAAATAAAAAATTTATTAAAAAAACCATATACTGATAGAAATTAAAAGCCAACAGACTAAGAATAATCTTAACAACTAGACCTTTCCTACTTACAGCCTAATGAATCTCAATCCGAAGTTTTCCAAAATTGAAAAAATGTTTCAATCCTCCTCCTAAGTTTAGAGAGACCTCTATAATACTTGGCCTCTCCCTCACTCTTTATCATGTTTTTTCTCTTTATAGCGGTGAATTTAACGCCCCTCACCTCCATCTCTCCTGCGAACTTCTCACCTACATACTCCTTATCGGCGATAACTGTTTTTCCCCTTACCATTTCAGCGAATTCTTCCATTTTTTCCTTAAGGATTGTTAAATCATGCTTTTTTGCAGTATCGGCACTGAATAGAGTTAGATAACTTCCATCTGATATACAGGTTATTTTACAACCATTATAGCATCTTTTTTTAAAGGTGAGTACCCTACTGACTCCTCCTCTTTCAATAGGTTAGATTCTCCCCTCTTTTTGTGCTTATTAACCCTTACAAGTTCCTTTGTTTCAATGGGCTTAGTATAACGATCTTTACCTCTCCCTCTGATAGTTTTTCATATAATAAGTTTAAAACCTTGTACAATAACTTTTCGTATCTATTGAGCTATCTAATTTTCGGGAATAATTCCTCTTCAATGAAGTGATCATAGGTGTGTAGATGTGCTAAGATTCCAAGAGTTATTAGATCATGTAGGGAGATAACCTCCTTGTTCCCCTTGGAGGGTAGTGCTCATCTACATTGGCTTTATAATCTCTTTTATTGTGTTTATCTCCTTTTTGTATTTCTTTATGAGTATCATGATTCTTATATAATGTGGTAGTTAGTATATATAGGTTTTGATGGGAAGTAGAGTTTTATTATTTAAGGACCTTGAAATTTTTTTATTAAATTTATAATATTATATCCCATCTAAACACATCCAAGTTATAAAATAGATAATTTTTTATATTATTAAATATTATTATGTGAATATGATTTCTTTAAGATTATTTATATTTATTTTAAAACACTAAAACACTAAAAAATATTTAAATTAAAATATTAAAAAAATATAAGGTGATACCATGGGAATATGGCAAGGTAGAAGTAAAAGAAAGCCCACTGGAGGTAAATATAAATTAGTTGTTAAGAAGCATAAAAGAGAAATGGGTAGAAATCCAGTGGAAACCCACTTAACTGAGGATGAAGTAAAAATAAAAGTAGTTAGAACAAGAGGAGGAGATAGAAAAGTTAAGTTAATGAGAACAAATTATGCCAATGTAATGGATCCTAAGAATAATATATGTAAAAAGGTCATAATATTGAATGTTGTGGAAAATGATGCCAACAAACACTACATTAGAAGAAACATAATTACAAAGGGGGCCATTATTGAAACAGAAATAGGTAAGGCAAAGGTTACCTCAAGACCTGGACAGGATGGGGTGGTTAATGCCCTTTTAATTGAGTAATAAATTTTAATTTTTTTTATTTTTTAATATTAATTTATTTTAATGAACGAATATAATTTCTAAAAAATACCCTAAGGTATGGCCTTAGTTTTATTTTTAAGATTTTTTTAATTTTTTAAATATTAAAATAAGGTATGATTTTTGATCTCATATATTTGTGGATTATGATTGTTTTATATATTTAGATTTAATAATTTATTGAGATTTAGATTAATTAAGGAGTTTTATTTGGTTTTATTATGTCTTCCTTATGGTTTTTCTTTATTTATTTTATTTAATTTATTTTAGGGTTTTGTAGATTAAAATAAGATGTATTATCAAGTCGCAGATCTTTATATAGAAGCATCCTTACCATAGGTTCGAGATAGAAAGGTTTATATAGGAGAAGATATAACCTTCTTTACAGTAAAATAAAGAAAATTCTCATCTGTTAAAATCAGACCATTGTGGGATGGAAACATTATATACCGAAGAAGATGCATATAAAAAATACTACGAAGTTAAAATCAGACCATTGTGGGATGGAAACAATTTCTCTATTATATAAATCTAATGATAACTTCGTTTCATCGTTAAAATCAGACCATTGTGGGATGGAAACGGAACAATAACTATGGGACATACTATGATGGAGCAACTAGTTAAAATCAGACCATTGTGGGATGGAAACCCTCTGAGATGCCATTCAGTGAAGAGGTGGCATATAAAGGTTAAAATCAGACCATTGTGGGATGGAAACGTACTAATCGTTGATGATAATAAAAGTTATCAACGTTAAAATCAGACCATTGTGGGATGGAAACCTGCTTATACTCCTCACAATACCACCTTTTTAATTTTGTTAAAATCAGACCATTGTGGGATGGAAACTAATAAATAATACTAAATTAGTTAAATATTCAATATAAGTTAAAATCAGACCATTGTGGGATGGAAACCTTCTTTATTATTGAGGTACTGATATATAAAGTTAAAGTTAAAATCAGACCATTGTGGGATGGAAACAATAAATACCCGTCAACACCTACATCTGAATTCAACGTTAAAATCGGACCATTGTGGGATGGAAACCTATCAAATTTTTAATATACTCAAAAGGACCTATCTCGTTAAAATCAGACCATTGTGGGATGGAAACAGTGTCATGGTCCTGGCAGTAATAATATTTATCGAAGTTAAAATCAGACCATTGTGGGATGGAAACATATAATATTTCAAGTCATTATCATTATTCAATAATGAGTTAAAATCAGACCATTGTGGGATGGAAACATTAATTTAATAAATTTATCTAAATTACCATCATCATATGTTAAAATCAGACCATTGTGGGATGGAAACCCAGTTGGTTTTTTGGGTTTTTTTTAGTTTTAATATGTTAAAATCAGACCATTGTGGGATGGAAACTCCATTAAATTTTCAATATATTCTGAAGGACCTATTTCATATGTTAAAATCAGACCATTGTGGGATGGAAACAATCAAATTTATAAAATATTCTGTATGCTGTAGAATGATTGTTAAAATCAGACCATTGTGGGATGGAAACCCCAACCAAAGTTAATACGCTCTTAAAAATTAAATTTAAGTTAAAATCAGACCATTGTGGGATGGAAACTTTACGATTTCTTTATACCTTTTATCTACTGCATCTGGTTAAAATCAGACCATTGTGGGATGGAAACTAAACTTTATATACCATAAGATACAACAGTATAATTGTTAAAATCAGACCATTGTGGGATGGAAACCTTCTATTATTTCATAACTCATTTATGCCACCTCTATTTTGTTAAAATCAGACCATTGTGGGATGGAAACATTTTCTTTTCCCATTTATATAGGATACCAAAANATTGTTAAAATCAGACCATTGTGGGATGGAAACATTCCTCTTTTTTTCTAATATAATAAAAGAAAGACTGTTAAAATCAGACCATTTACGAGTGAAGCGAGTAAATCGTAAAAATTCCGAAGGAATTTTGAGATAGTGGGATGATAACTCCAGTATTTCTTTTAATCTACTTATTTTTCGTTTATAAATTAATTGTAATAAAAAAATAAAATAATTAAAAAAATAAAAAGATATTAATAATTTTTGATAAATTTAAATATATAAATATAAAAAACTAAATTAAAATTTTAAATTAAAATATATTTTTTTAAATTTTTTTATAATTCTTTAAAATTATTTTTTAATTAAATTTTTTAATTTTTTTAATATTAATTAATTTCAATAAAAGAATATATATTCATATAATAAAAATAAGAAAAATTAACTTTAAAATAGATCATTTACAAGCAAGAGAGCAAAACCTATATATTAAAGTATTCTAAAATAATTTTTTTAATTACTTTTTTTATTTTTTTGGTGAAATCATGGTTAAAAAAATCTGCATCTATGGAAAGGGAGGCACTGGAAAATCTACAACAGTATCAAATATGGCGGCGGCACTTGCAGAATCTGGAAAAAAAGTAATGGTAATTGGATGTGATCCCAAGGCAGACTCTACAAGAACCATAATGGGCAGAAAGATACCAACAGTGCTTGATGTCCTCAGAAAAAGGGAAAACATAGAGTTGGAAGATATAGTTTTTAAAGGGTTTAAGGGAATATACTGTGTTGAAAGTGGAGGACCTGAGCCAGGAGTGGGCTGTGCAGGAAGAGGAGTGATTAAGGCAATAGATACCCTAAGTAAATTAAAATCCTTTGAAATAATAAACCCTGATGTAATAATTTATGATATATTGGGAGATGTTGTTTGTGGAGGATTTGCAATGCCCCTACAGAAACATTTAGCCCATGAGGTTTATATTGTCACAACCTGCGATCCCATGGCTCTCTATGCTGCAAATAACATCTGTAAGGGAATAAAAAGATATGGATCCAAGGGAAATGTAGCTTTAGGTGGCATTATATACAATGGAAGAAGTGTAGTGGATGATATTTCCATAGTATCAGAATTTGCCTCAAAAATAGGTACAAGTATTATGGGATATATTCCAATGAGCAGTGCAATAATTAAGGGAGAGATACATAAAAAAACCATTATTGAATATGAGCCAGAGAATCCAATATCCAATGTTTTTAGGGAGTTAGCAGAAAATATATATAATAACAATAAAAAAATAATCCCAAAACCATTATCTGAAGAAGAATTAGATAAAATAACTGAAAATATAGAGAAGTTATTAAAGGATAGAGTATAGGGTATGATAGTTTTTATTTATTTGAATAATAAAATGTTTTTATAGTCAGGATATAATTTCATAATCTAATATAAATATAAAAAAATAAAAATAAATTAAAAATTTAAAAAAAATTTAAAAAATTATAAAATAATTTTATATAAAGATCTAATTCTAATTAAAATCCTATTTTTATTTTATGAATTATAACCTCAGCCACTTTGATCAATTCCTCTGGAATATCCTCTATTCCATTTTCTATTCTATACTCTAAATGCTCATGTAATTTTTGAACCTCCTGTTTAACCTCACCCTCAGTGTAATTCAATAGATCTGAGGTATATTTATAGGCCTCTAACATGTTGTTAATTTTCATATTTATTAGAAGAAGTTCGCAACAGTAATAGGCAGATCTCTTGAAGTCCTTTCTACTTACACTTAATTTTAAGGATTCTTTGTATGCTATTCCAAGGTATTCTGCTAAATCCCTTTGTAATTCTTTGACAGATTGATAACGCTTTGTTTTATCCTTTTCTAAACACTTCATTATTATTTTTTCAACTTCCTTTGCCTCTGTATTGATCTCTGAAGGTTTAACTGGATCCTTTGTGGCAATAGCCATTCCTATCTGGACAAAACTCTCTCCCTTGAATGGAAGTTCTCCAGTGATAAGTTCATAGAATATTACTCCTAATTGCCATATATCTGTTCTTTTATCTGTACTTTTATTCTCTATCTGTTCTGGAGAGGCATAGTAGGGCGTGAATGCCTTAGTTGTAGTTGCCGAGGAGGATTCTGTCATAACCTTACTTAATCCCCAGTCTGATACCTTTGGAATGCCATCCTTGAGTAGGATGTTTTGAGGCTTTAGATCCCTATGTATGATTTTTTTAGAATGAGCGTATTTTAATCCCTCTGCTATGTTGAATACTATCCATGTTGCCTTTTCTGGATCTAAGGGTTTTTTTATATCTGACAATGATTTATCACATAACTCCATTTCAAAGTAGGGAATTGGTAGGATGTTGTAGTTGTAGATCTTTACAATGTTGTTGTGGTTTAACTTAGTCCAATTCTCTATCTCCTTAAGGAAGGATTTTCCAGTGGATTCATCTAATGAGATTGGTATCTTTACTGCTACTTCTTTTCCATCTTTACGCTTTGCCTTGAATACTCTTGCAAATCCTCCCTTTCCTATGAATTCTACTTCTAAGTATTTCTCTGAGAGTTCTTGAGGGAAGGTTTTTGGAGTTGTGGGTTTTGGAGTGAATTCTGATGGAGATATTCCTTTTTCTGGAGTTTCTGGAGTTGTTATTCCTGTTATTTCCTTAACATTGAGCATTATTGTCTCATTGAATTTATATTCTCTATTTAAGTGATCTTTGCATTTTATTTCAATATCTATAGGGAGGTCTCCAAAGGCACTTGGCTTGAGAAGGAGTTCTACCATCTCTTTGCTTTTTGGTTTAACAACTTCAACCTCTGGTAGTTTTACGGCGACGTCTCCTGAGAATTCAAATGTTATATTCTCTGCTATGGCACCTCCTTCATTTATTATTTCCATCTTAACTTTATCCCATTTATTGTATATGTATGAAGTGTTTAGAAGTTTGATTTTTAATTTTGGTTTGACCTTCTTTCCTATTTCAATTGCTCTTTCTTTAGCATTTAAAGAGAGTTCCTTTGCTTTAAGATAATCTTTCTTTTTAAATGCTTCTTCAGCCTGATAAAGTAGAGATTCAGCCTCTTTAATATTATACTTGGATTTTATATTTAAGATTGTTTTTTTAGTACTTTCTATTATTTTTGATAATGCATATAATGAGTTAAATAGGTAAACATTATTATCACAACTACCTGCAACTATGTATTCCCCATCAGGAGTTGTTGCTACTGAGGCAATCTCATCACCTGTTTTATATTTCCACAATAACTCCCCTTCTCTGTTGAAGAGATAAACATTATTATCACAACTACCTGCAACTATGTATTCCCCATCAGGAGTTGTTGCTACTGACCATACAGTACTATCAGTCTCATACTTCCACAATAACTCCCCTTCTCTGTTGAAGAGATAAACATTATTATCCTCACTACCTGCAACTATATAGTTCCCATCAGAAGTTATTGCTACTGATCTAACCCAATCGCCTGTTTTATACTTCCACAATAACTCCCCTTCTCTGTTGAAGAGNTAAATATTATTATCCTCACTTCCTGCAACTATATAGTTCCCATCAGAAGTTATTGCTACTGAGGCAATCTCATCACCTGTTTTATATTTCCACAATAACTCCCCTTCTCTGTTGAAGAGGTAAATATTATTATCCTCACTNCCTGCAACTATATAGTTCCCATCAGTAGTTGTTGCTAATGAATAAACAGTACCACCTGTTTTATATTTCCACAATAACTCCCCTTCTCTGTTGAAGAGNTAAATATTATCATCCAAACTACCTGCAACTATATAGTTCCCATCAGTAGTTGTTGCTACTGATTCAACAGTATTACCTGTCTTATACTTCCACAACATAACACAAATTGCACTATCTACCTTTTCCTTAGCCTCTAAAGCAAGTTCCTCTGCTTTATAATATTCTCCCTTCTTAAATGCCTCCTCTGCCCGAGATAGAGTATCCTCAGCCTCTTTAACATTATATTTTAATTTTATCTTAGAAATTACTTTTTTAGCATCCCCTATTATTTTTCCAGCCCTTTTATTCTCCGCATCCTCCCTAATCTTTCTTACCTCAGGATCCTCCTTTATAGTTAGAGATTTATCAAAGCATTCTATTGCCTTCTCATACTTCCCCTGATTATAGAGGGCAACTCCTTCATTGAACCATTCTTCATCTGTTTTGCCATCAATTTTCTTTTTAAAGATCCTGAGGATATTGGAGAACATATACTCAACACCCTTTAATTTTATTATTTAAGATTTATTATTATAATAATTTTTATTTTTATTATTTTTAATTTTATTATTAAAATTTTTTATATTTATTATTAAATTTTTTTTATTTTTATTATTTAATTAAAGAAATTCTATTATTCCTGTTCTTAGGAATTTAAGAGATATATAATTATTTTTTAAATATTTATTATCCTCTATATTTAGTTAGATTATAAATTTTTGGAGATGTTTAATAGATATGTGCATGCTATAATCCGATTTCTGTCCCTTTGAATTCCCTCATTTTAACTCCTCTAATATCTTGCTAATATCTTCTTTAAGTTTCATATATTTTCCTTTATTATCTTCCATATATTTCTATAATCAACACCAAAATACTTATGAATAAGTATATCTCTCAGGCCTGAAATCTCTTTCCAAGGGATATGCCTGTATTTATCTCTCACATCATCAGATATATTCTTAGAAGCCTCCCCAATAATTTCAAAACTTCTCACAAATGCCCTTTTCAGATTTTCATCCTTTATAAATTGCTCAAATTCTAAATTTTTTAGGCACTTTCAAGGTATTCACATTCATCAAGGACATGTTTCAAAAAGGGTTTAATCTTTTTCATACATAGGTTACCTCCCTCTCTATATATGGCTTTATGTAGGGACTTATACCCTCCTTTGAGACTAAATCAACTTTTCTTCCCAACTTTTTTTCAAGAAACTCCGCAAGTTCAATGAATCTCAATCCTATAGGTTCAGAAAATTCCACAATTATATCAATATCACTATCCTTCCTTTGTTCCCCCCTTACAACAGAGCCAAAAATCCCTATTCTTGAAACCTTAAATTCCTTTTTAAGTATGGGTTTTAATTTCTTTAATATCTTGAGATACTTTACAACCTCCCACTCCCTGAGAATTAATTCTATTTCTATCTCATTAAAATTATTTTTATTAATTTCCATATTTTCACTCTAATTTTATAGTTAAACATATAATTTCTAAACTAATCTTTTAAAATTTATATCTAATCTCTTTGCAAATAATTATTTTATTTTTTTATTTTAAAATAATTTTAATTATTATTTTTTTATTTTTATTTTTAAATATTTATTCTCTTTTTATTATTTTACCTCGCCCTGGCAATCTTTCTGGCAATAACAATCTCCCCTATCTTTATTAAACCAGCAAAAAATTTCTCCAATCCCCCACAGGCCCATAGAGCCTGACCAAATGTTGTGTTCATTATTCTCTTTTCATACTCCTCTGGAGGAATAACCTCTCCAGTAGTGTTTTTTGTAACTATGGCTGCAGCCTCCATAAGTTCTCTCCAGGTTATGCCCTTTAATTCCTTCTCCAATATTTTGAATAACTTATAAACTGGAATATCATATAACTGGGCAAGGGTCTTTGTAATATCGCAATTTCTAACCATTCCTACTATTTTACCCTCACTGTTTAAAACAGGTATGCTCATAACCTTATACTTAACAAACTTTAAAACTACCTCCCTGGCAGGATCATTCTCATATACTACAACTATGTCCTCAAGAGGATGCATAATTTTTGATACTGGAATAGATCTGTCTTCAACAATTGCTAAATCAATTGCCATTACCCATCCTATTAATTTATCCTCCTCATCCAAAACTGGAGCAGTGTATCTCTTTTTTTTATACATTAGATCAATGGTTTTTTTAACAGAGTAATCCATATATAATTTTAAAAATCGAATATCCATTAAATCCTTTACTCTCATAAAATCCCCCTCTTTAAAATTTATTATTTTTATTTATTTTTTTTAATTTTAATTGCATGAACTGGACAAACTTTTTTACATCTTCCACAGAATATGCAGGATTCCTTATCTATTTCCACGCCTATATCTATTTCCTTTATAATACTAATGGGACATTCAGAGATACATACAAGACACTTTACACATTTATCATTATCCACGATAATCTCTTTATTAAAGGGAACCTCTCCCAATTCATTTTCAACCTTTATGGCCTTTCTTGGGCATACCCTTTCACAGGCCCTACATCCAACACAGAGATTTAAATCCACATTAAAGGTTTTTCTTCTTTCTACAGTTATTGCGCCAGTTGGACAAAATCTTCCACATACTCCACATTTTACACATTTTTCCAAATCTATATTGTAATTTTTTAATCTAACGGTTCTATGATCCACTTCAACTTCTCTTAATTGATAGATTATCTCATTCCCATTAATAGAAACTTTACCCTTCAAAACAATTATGGCATCCACAGGACAGGTTTTAGCACATATCTCACAATTTACACACTTATCAGGAATTATCTCAGCAGGATTTTTTATAGTGGGCTTTGATATGGCCTCCACTGGACATTCATCATAGCACAATCCACATCTTATACACTTCTTTGGAGTTACATAGATGTATTTTTCAGATGTTTTATTTATGTCCTTTATTATATTGTGTACTTCCTCACTTTCAAGGGATAACTCCTGAGAAATACTGGATAAAATATCCTTAATAGGTTTTTTTATAGTAATCATAAAAACCACCAAGATTAAATAATTATTTAATAGGTCCCTTAAAATCTATGGCATTTGATGGGCAAAGGTATCCACAATACCCACATAAAGTGCATTTTTCCATATCAAATTTAATTCTACCCTCAGATTCATATATTGCCCCAAATGGACAGTTCTTTTTACATACAAGGCACATTATGCATTTTTTGTTATTGTATATTAATTCCTCATTTTTACCATGACTATTAACTATTAGATGGTTTTTTATTATCCTTCCTGTGAGATATTTAATGGATATAGCCTCAACAGGACAGGCCTCTAGGCAGGAGAAACAATAGACACATTTTTCATGGTTTATCTTTGGAGAGGATGGGATATTGGAGGATATAATTTTTAAGGGACAAACTTCCACACATATATTGCAGGTTATGCATTTTTTAGCATCTATCTCTATTCTTTTTTTAATAATTTTTTCATCCAAGGTTAAATCTATACTATTTAGATCCTTATCTTTAAAGTGCTCCTTTATGATTTCTTCAGTTGATATTATTTCCAAAGGCATAGAATCATCCTTTTTTGTTTTTTAGGATAATATATATTTATTTTTTTATTTTATTATGTCAAATATATTATTTTGAATTTAATCTTATAATATAATGAATATAATATATATGGGTAATAAAATATTAATAAGAGAATACTTAATTCCTATTTTGTAGTATTATAAAATAAAGGGAACGATGATAGAATTTTAATTTTTATATTTTTACCATTTTCTTAAATTATGCTCTTAATTTTATTATTTTTTATTTTTAATATTTGATATAGTAAAGCATATAATCTTTAAAATTAATCAATAATTAATAATAAAGAGAATAAAACATCTATAAATAGAACTACCTTAAATCCCTAAATTAGCCTAATAAAGAAATTTCCCCTGCCCCCCAGTGTTTAGGAGCATTAGATAGGACTTTTACTTTTTAATATACTCTCTTTTGAGTATTTTAAAATATTATTATACTGTTTTTCTATCTTTTATTTTAATTACTCTTTATTTTTATCTTAATTATTTTCATTATTTTTTTTAATTTTTTTATTTTATTATTTATTATTAATTTTTTATTTTTTTAACAATTTCCTCAACTTTATTCTCACTGAATTTTAATAAATCACTTTTTGAAAGAACATATTTCTTGGAAAACTCATCTAAATCCTCCTTAATCATAGATAGGAATTTATCTTTTGCCCTTCTTATATTGTATATTCTTAAGGTATCTTCTTTATCTGTTAAACCTATGGCCTCAACAGGACATTCCCTAAAGCATAAACCACATCTAACACACTTATCTGGGTTTATATAGGGCAATCTAGTTTCACGGGATATGGATATGGCATCTTCAACATTACAGGATTTATAACATATTCTACAACCTATACACTTATCCTCATAGATAATATAGCACTTATCCTTTATTTTAGAGATCTTTGGAACCTCTCCTATTCTCATAGATCCTGTTGGGCATACATCAATACAATTTCCACATTGAATACACTTCACTACCCTATGATTTTTTAAATCAATACTCCCAGGACATACATCAACACAATTTTCACAGGTAATGCATAAACTCTTTACTATCCTTGGAATCTCAGGGATCTTATTTTTAACGCTGTCGCCATTTTCCCCTTCCTTTATCATTTCATTGAATTTTAATTTATAGCACAATCTAATTTTGGATTTCAATAGGGCCTCATCATAGGTTTTTATGGCATCCTCTACAGGACAGGCCTCTATACATTTTTTACATCCAATACAACCATTTGCATCAATAACATGAGTAATACCATTGTATTCTATTACATCAACGGGACATGCCAATTTACAGGAACCACAATTTACACATAATTCCTCATCAATTATTAAATTAGTATATTTGGGAATATTCCAAGGCAAACTTTCAGTTTCTTCTATTAGGTTCCCTATGTTTAATACATTAGTAGGACAGGACTCTACACAATTTCCACAACCTATACAGGCTCCTACATCTATCTTAGGTATTTTTTTATTAAACTCCTCATAATAAACCATCTCTATGGCAAATGGAGGGCAGGAACCTTCACATGCCCCACAACTTATACATTTTTCAGGATGAACTACAGTAGGGGGGACCTTTCTATATCTCTTTGGAGGTATAAGATATTCCTTATCTGTTTTAGCATTTAAAAATTTTTTAATAAATTTCTTCTTTGTAAGTTCATATAAATACCATATTGCTGAGGCCATACTCCCACATCCTAATTTTAACCCTTTAAATAATATAAGATAATTATTAAAATTATAATTCTATTATTTTCTTTATTCCTTTGTTTTTTGCCTTTTTAATTTTTTAATTTTTTTTAATTATTTATTTTTTAATTAATATTTTAATGAATTAATATTTAATTAATATTTTAGTCCCTTAATAGTCTTTAATCCCTTAGCCCCAAATTATTTAAAGGAATAGAACTTAGTTTTTCCAGTTTTTTTATCTACTAACACTATGGTTCTTTCAGTACAGGATACACAAGGATCTATTGAGATATAGGTTGTAACAGCATCTGAAACTGTAGGGCATGTTTTCAACATATATTTATAAACTTCAAGATTCATAACTGTGGGACTTCTAATTATTATTCTTTTAATTATTCCCCCATCTGTTATGGATATTTTATAGGTAACTTCTCCTCTATGGGCTTCATTTCTCCACTCCCCAGATCCTCCCTTTATATGGGCTTTATTTCTTACTACCCCAGTACTTTCCTGATAAAGTTCAAGTATTTGTTCTATTAAATTAATACTTGCAAATATCTCCTTTATTCTAACTAACGTCCTGGCTGAGTTATCCCCCTCTTCAGTCCATACAGGTTTAAATTTAAGTTCCTTATAGGTAGGGTGTCTCAATCTCCAATCACTTTCAGGTAATGCAGAGGCTCTGGCTATAGGCCCAACAGCCCTTGTTTTCATTACTTCTTTGTATCCAATAACACCAATGCCCCTACCCCTCAAATTTATTAAGGGACCTGTATTGTATATCTCCAATATATTTTCCATATCTCTTCTAAGTTCTTCCAATTTTTTATATATTTTGTCAATCATCTCCTTATTTATATCCTGTCTAACCCCCCCAACTACATTAAACCCCATATTGATTCTATTTCCGGTTATAGTCTCCAATAAATCCATTACATGTTCTCGGATATTTAAACACCATATTCCAAATGTTTCATGTTCAATGGCCAATCCATAAACTGAAATGGCTATTAAATGGCTATGGATTCTTTCAAGTTCTGTGGTAAGGACTCTTAAATACCTTGCTTTATCTGGAACTTCAATGTTGGATATATGTTCAATACACTCTGCAAAGGTCCAGGTATGGATATATGAGCAAATACCACATACCCTTTCAGCAAGGTGTATTCCTTTTAAATAATGTTTTCCTTCCATTATTTTTTCAATACCCCTATGGACATACCCCATTTCAATTTCTGCCCCCAATACAGTTTCCCCTTCAACTATAAGTTTTATACGTATGGGCTCTTTAAATATTGGATTTATTGGTCCTATGGGAACTACATTCATAATATCACGTTTTTAAGGGTTTTTCTGGTTTTTAAGGCATATTTTAATTATATTCAAGTAAATAACATTAATTATTTCCTAAGAAATTTAAAAAAATATTATAAACTTTATCAGTCCTTTAAAGTTATTTTTTAATCCTTCTACATTCTTTATTCTTTCTATCTAAATCCTCTCCTGTAGATGCTTTATTATTTTATAGAGGTCCTTTTTTTCATTTATTTTTTTATTCCTATTATGATAATTTTTTTAAGAAATTTTATATTAATTTTATATTTATTTTTATTATTTTTTTATTATTTTATTTTTTATTTTAATTCTCTATAATTGATAATACCCTCAATTTTTACTTGCCACCTTTTTAAGATGCTCTTCTCTCTTGGATAGTGCAATAGGTGCCACCTTTAATATGGCCTGAATTATTTCAGAGGGCCTTGGGGGACATCCTGGTATTTTTGCATCTACAGGGATTATTTTATCCACTGGACCGCATACATTACCCTCTTTAAATATACCACAACTTAAGGCACAGGCTCCTATGGCCACCACAATCTTTGGCTCAGGAGTTTTTTCATATAACTCCTTTAATCTATTTTTCCAGGGCAATGTAACAGGTCCAGAAACTATTAATACATCAGCCTCCCTTGGGTTATTATGAACATATATTCCATACTGCTCAATATCGTACCTTGGAGCAAGGATGGATACCAATTCTATATCACATCCATTGCATCCCCCAACATTTACAATACAAACATTTATTGACCTTTTTCTAAAAAACTCCTTTATCATTTTTTTCCTCCAAATTACTTTAAAAGTTCAATAAGTAATAATCTCCCCTTTTCCAGGGCTTCTTTATAGGGTACGCCTCTCATTAAGGTATCTTCAACTACCTTCTTCCTTATCATATCGGCCTCTTTTTTTGATATTAGTCCATAAAAATCAGATATCCAACATAAACCTAAATCCACATCTACCTTTCTTCCTAAACAGGCCATTTTAGCCTGTTCTGCAAAGGCATGGGATTCATAAAGTGCAGCACCATCGTATTTCTTTACAAATATATCAACAACCTCCTCCAAAGGCAATTTTAGGACCTTTGCAATTGGAACAATAACTTCCTCCATTATATATCTGTTATTCTTAATCATATTGTATTTCTGCTCCAAAGAGCCACTACATTGGGTTTTATCTGTTTTTGATATATTCAACTTCATAATATCCCCCAAATTTTAATTAAATAGCCAATTGTAGCAATAAGTATCCCAATAATTAGTTCCATATTTCCATATCCTGGCCTCATACCAAAGGGTATGCCCAATAAAAGACAGGCTATTGGATAATTTAGATTATAGGGTAAATTCACTAAGAACAATAACCCCCCAAATATGGAGCATATTAATGCCAATTTATCTATACCTCCCTCAACATAGGGTTGAACATACCTATTATAACTATAGGATAGCCCTAAAAATCCCCCTATTACAAGGGAGATTATACAGTAAAGCATGCTATAGGGTACCTCATTCATAAAATCACCAATACTTCTTAATTATTTAAATTAAATAATTTCCACATAGATTTACACAAACATACCTGTTGTATAAATGGTATATCCTAAGTATAGCATCCCAATAAAAACCAAAATCATAAAGAATATCTCTAAATTTTCCATGATTTTTGCCATAGATTTTGGATACATTCTAATTATAATTAAGGTAAATAGGGCCCCTAAGAAAATTACTAAGGCATAGACTACATTTAAACTCCCTTGTAAGTAATATATTAGGCCTATAACTCCCAACATAAAAATAATAGAAATTATTAAAAAATCCAGGTATTTTTTCATAACATTATTATGGGATTTCATAATATCACCAGATAATTAAAATAATTATATTGAAATAATCAATATGTTGAAATAATTATATATTAAAATATTAATTTTATCTATTTTTTATTATAATTAAATTATAATGGTCCTATGTAGCAAATCTACAATAACTAAGGCCGTGATTATTATTTGAAGCATAACTGAGTGGTTAGGAGTTAATAGAGGCGTTAAGGCACATATTATTGATATAATAAAAGTTAAAATTACCATTCCAATTAGGGTCAATAAAGGGTTTAGTATTACTATTGGGCCAATAAATACAGCAATAAATAACCAGAGTAGAACAAACCAGGCTATTGCATCTGAGATTAATATCAATGATTCAAGAATACCAAAATGTTCCGTAATATATCCACTAACAATACTTTTATCTTTAACTATGCCAAATGGACTATTTGGAGCCTTGGATATGAGAAGTATGAAGAAAGCAAATGCAGCAAAGGGTAATTTAAAGATAATAGGACCATTTAATAATTGATAGGATATAATATCCTTTATTATCAAAGATTGAGTTAAAATATATATAATACCCACTACAGCAAATAGGGGCACCTCTGCAGCCGCCGAGAATACACTTCTAACGCCCCCTAATTTTCCATAGGGAGAACCACTACTAAGGCCACAACCATGTTCAACTATCTTTTGAAGTACATAAAGCCCAACCAGTATTAATAGGGAAGTTTTAAACACTGCTCCCAAATAGAGTGCAGTTAGCCATACCATTATTCCCATTAGGGCCATGAATATATAGAGAGGGTTTCCAGCAGTTATTGGGATGGATATTTCCTTTAGATAGTATTTAAAAGTATGAATTAAGTACTGTATTATTGGAGGTCCAGGCCTTCCCTGTATCCTGGATATTATCTTCCTATGGAATCCCAACAATAATCCCCCAACTAAAAATGCATATAGCCCATAGGAAATAGCATCTACAACATGGTATATGTTGTTTGGTATTGTTATGTCCATATATTACCACCCTCTAAATGGAATACGTCCTTCTTCACTTCTTTTACTTTTGGGATTTAGCATCATACCTATACCATAGATCAGGAATGGGGAGAATAGGGCCGTGCCCAAATATATCAATAGTACATTGTTGGAATAGAATATTATATAGGCAAATCCAATTATTCCTATTATTAGGGATATGATTCCGCTTTTTTTCTCAGGTGTCATATTATCCCTCGTATTTCATAATTATAAATCTTAAAAATAATAAAAAATAAAATAAATAATAAAAAAATTAAATTTAAAAAAAATTCTATGTTTGATTATAATAATATTAATCCCCTTCCCTCTTAATCCTATTTAACAACACCTCAAGTCTCTCAATAGTGTCATCTCCAATGGGTAGGCCCTCCTTTATGAGATATTCAATGTGGGATATTGCCCCTTCCAATTCCTTTTTATTTTCCTCAGATTTGGTATATTCCCTTAATAACTCCAAGGTATCCAATAAACCCACCTTATCATTTACCTTGGCACAGTTTAGGGCTAATTTTACTGTAGTTTCAATTAGATTCCTGGTTAATTTTTTAATTTCTCCTCTATCTGTTGAGACTTTTAATCTCTGGGTGGTTTTAGTTAGTGTATCTTTGAATTTTTCCTTTTCCTTAATTATATTCTCTATAGAATTTAGAGCCTCTAAGAACTCCTCTATGGATTGATATCTATCTTCTTTTCTCTTTGCTAAGAGTTTCTCAAAGATACCATCAAATATGGAAAGTTTTGGATCTATCTTTGAAGGTGGTGTTGGTTTTTTATTTGGATTTACTATTTTTAGAGAGATTTGGGTTGGAGATATACCCTCGTAGGGTAGTCTTCCAGTTAACAACTCGTAGAATATCAAACCAAGTTGATATAAATCTGTTCTATTGTCAGTGTGGCCGTAAGTTTCCTCGTCTAACTGTTCAGGAGCAGCGTAGAGAAGGGTTAATCCTTTAGTGGTTGTAGCCGTGGTTGAAATGGCACCAACCTTGGCCAATCCCCAGTCAGTTATTTTGGGTATTAAATCAGGATTTATAAGAATATTCTGAGGCTTTAAATCCCTGTGATAAACCTGCTTGGAGTGGGCATGCTTCAATCCTTCAGCAATGTCTTTGATGAATCTTAATGCTTTCTTTTCATCAAGTGGTTTTGGATACTTACCTAAATCTCGAATAATTTTACCATCAAGTTCTATTCCCTCAATAAACTCCATCTCAATATGAGGTAGAGGCTCATCAAAGGCATTGTAAAACTTAACAATATTCTTATGATCAAGGAGGCGCCAGGCTTTTATTTCTTTAAGGAAGAACTTTTTGGCTTTTTCATCAAGATTTGGGATCTTTAGAGCCAGAATTTTTCCATCACTTTTTCTTTTGACTTTGAAAACCTTGGCAAAGCCACCTTCACCTAAAAATTCTAAAGGTTCGTATTTGGAGAGTAATTCCTGAGGGAAGGTTTTGAGTTCCCCACTTAACCCTGAGGATTTCCTACTCCTTGCGAGAATAATGAGCAATAGGAGAATAATAAAAAATATGGGTAGTGTATTATTAATATTCCATATAAATCCAGTCTCTGGAGTATCACCTTCAGGAGTTTCACTTTCCTTGATAGGTTTTTTATCCTCTGAACTACTTGTTTCTTTGGTAGGTTTTTTATCATCTGGATTACTTGAGATGTCTTCTTTAGAGGATTGTGTTGATGTAATCATCTTTAAATCTACTGAAACTTCTACAGTTTTTCCATTTTTTATCTCCACTTCTTTTTCATAGTCCCCATAACCTTCCTTTGAGATTTTTATGGTGTAAGTTCCTGGATTAAGTTTTAATTCTAAGGGAGTTTTACCTTTGAATTCATTGTTGATATAAACCTTTGCACCTGATGGAATGGAGGTTATTTTTAGGAAACCCTTTGGAGAATGATAAGTCCAGAGAAGTTCTCCTTCATCATTAACATCTGTAATCTTTGCATTGGTATTTTTAATAATTGCATTTGATGTTCCAACCTTGGCATTCGAGAATTCTACAATAGCACTGGAATCTTTAACTACAGCGTTTGAATCACTCCAGCCATTACCTTCATATAATGGAACATCATCAATATTGAATTTAATTACATGTTTTCCAAGAATATTAAACCATAGATGATGCATCCCACCAAGAACACCATCTCCGTTTGGTGCAATGGCAATGGCAAAAGTTCCATCATTGCCACCACTTCCATAGGTCTTTTGCCATTTTACATTGCCATTTTTGTCTAATCGGAGAACCCAGACATCTCCTTCATCAGCACCGAAACTTTCAGTATGACCAGCAACTATTATATCTCCATTCGGAGCTATAGCAACTGCAAAAGCTCTATCACAATCACTACCTCCATNGGTCTTTTGCCATTTTACATTGCCATTTTTGTCTAATCGGAGAACCCAGACATCTCCTTCATCAGCACCGAAACTTTCAGTATGACCAGCAACTATTATATCTCCATTAGGAACAATGGCAACTGCATTAGCCCTATCTCTATCACTACCTCCATAGGTTTTTTGCCATTTTACATCGCCATTTTTGTCTAATCGGAGAATCCAACAGTCGAAACTACCGGCACCGAAACTATCAGTCCAGCCGGCAGCTATTATATCTCCATTAGGAACAATGGTAACTGCAAGAGCCTCATCATCACCACTACCTCCATAGGTTTTTTGCCATTTTACATTACCGTTTTTGTCTAATCGGAGGATCCAAAAGTCATCTTCACTAGCACCGAAATTTTTAGTATAGCCAGCAACTATTATATCCCCGTTTGGTGCAATTGTAGCTGCAAAAGATCTATCCCAATCACTACCTCCATAGGTTTTTTGCCATTTTACATTACCGTTTTTGTCTAATCGGAGAACCCAGAAGTCCCATTCACCAGCACCAAAACTTTCAGTGTGGCCAGCAGCTATTATATCCCCATTAGGATCAATAGCAACTGCATTAGCATAGCCTTTGAACTCTTTAACCCAATAACTCTCCTGCCCCACTACAGGAGTTAAGGTACCCATAATCACTAAAAATATTAGGATCATGGAGAGTTTTTTCATTCCTTTCACCTTAATTTATTTTATTTATCAGTTTAAATTATTTTTTATTATTATTTTTAATTATTTTAAATTATTTTTTTATTATTTTTATTTATTTTAATTTTTTATTTTTTTTATAAATTATTATTTTAAAACTTTTAATTAATGAATATTTAACATAATTTCAACAGTTCTTACTATAATTAGTAGTGATGAAAGATGTATCATTAAAATATAGGGAGCCCCCGGAGCCCTAAACATCTCTGCCTTTGCAGCATAGAATGGAGCAATACCTGTTTCTCCAACCATGCCCACAGCATAAATTATTTTTTGAAATAGTAGATCATGGGAGTTCTTTGCCAACTCAAGTATGGATAATGTTCCAGTTTTTGCCAATATTAATGCCGAGGCCCCAAATAATGGAAGGGTAGATATCATGGCTATTATTCCATAGTAAAATGCGGCACTTAGGACCCCTTCTTTTTTAACTGCCGAAACTATTCCCATATTTGCTATACCTATTACTGCAAGAAATAGTGCATAATCAAAGAGATCCCCTGTAAGCATGGCAAATGCAGTGCAGATACCACATATAATGGCCATTAATCTTCTTATCTTCAACTCTTCCAAGGATACATAGTTAAGTTTATCTCCAAAATCCCCTATTTGGGATTCCAACTGTTTTTCAGGTTTTGTGAGATAGACTACCAAAGTAAAGAACAGGGCAATAATAAAACCTATTAATGAAAATTCTGTGAAATAGAATACAATATCTCCAAAGGGAACATATCCATAAAATGCCCCTGCAATTGAGTCTATGTTCAATGACATAACATCACCATCATAATTAACTCCTTATTCTTAAACTACCAATCAATCCAAGTTTTGACCCTACCTTAAGTGCCAAGGCACAGCCTGCTATTACTAGGAAAAATAAATAATGTTCTGGAAATAGGAAGAATCCAGCAAATCCAAGTAATATCCAGAATGCCCACATAATACCTGAAAATCCGGAAATTGCTTCCCAACTATGTTTTATATCCTTAAGTGAAACCCCATTACCTATGGCCCCCTGAGATAGAAGATAGAATAACAACCCACTGGCCATTATGGCTCCCCCTGTAAAGCCTGTTAAAAAGGCCCCATATAGTACAAGTATAAACCCTATAAATTTTGGAGCACTGTATAATATCTCCATTTTATTAAAATTTACAGTACTAACATAAGGTTCTTCCTTTGCTAAAAACTCCTCAAATAATTTCAATTTTTTATTATTACTTGAATTATTTTTTCTCATTTCATTTCTATATACGAGAATTTCAGAGACTGCCAAGAACTCTGCTAATCCCACTACCAATCCTGGAAGTATAAGGGCCTCAGCTAAATCAGTACCTATGGCGGCTATAATTACTAACATGGCACACTCTACAAGATCTGTCAATAAAAGTGTATGTAAATCAGATTTTTGACGGGATATTGCATAAAGTGAAAGTATCCCTACAACTATCCCCACAAAAATGGATTTACTAAACATGTAGGATACTATGTCCATTATTCCACCCTGTCCCTATTTAGATATATCCAACTAAATATCATAAAGGAAATTAACAATGTTAGTGATTCCAATATGGTATCCATTCCCCTAGTATAATATAATATTTCATCCAATATCCCCCCAGGCGTAGATACAATTGTTGTTCCAAAGTAGGGAGTCTTTTCACTGAGCCATAGAGATAAAGGCGTAAGGTATGCCGTTATTTTACCCTTTATAGGTTCAAATTGAGGATACTGTGTTTTTATATCGGCAGGCTTTATAAGTGGTATTCCTCCCCTATCATAGGGAGCAAGATGGGATTTAAATATCTGGCCCTGAGGAGTATCCTTAGGATAGAGTTGATCTTCATAATATGTTGTAGGAACAAAAAACTCAATAGCCAGTATTAAACACAGAAATGCCGCAAACAACCTAGGTACAACCTCAGGCTTTGAGATATAGTTCCATATTTTACCTATGTTCATACTAAGCCTCCAACTCTTCATTTCTAATTATTGCTCTAACAAATACTAAGATAATTATTGAATTTATCGCAATATAGGTCATCAATGCAAGGGTTTGATTGTAGGCTAAAAAAATTAGCATTAATCCCAGTGAGGGAACCTCTATATTTAATAGTCTATTAAGTGGATCACTAACCTTTGGGCCCATTATAACTCCAATGGTTCCCAGGATTAACAAAAAATATCCCAAATATAATGTTAATATTACTATATCCATATTTTCCCCCATTATTTATTTTGCAAGTATTGGAAGTTTTGAACCATATTTCTTTTTGGATCTCTTAATATGAGTATATCTTAAAGATCCTAAAAGTAATATTGTGGCACTTACTGGCACCAATATTGAGAAAATTATAGCCACATCCAAATAATAGAATGAAGTTATAATACCAACTAAACCTGCCTCCAAAAATGAAAACATGATTATTTTATCGAGGTAATCAGTATGAAGTATAATACCTATACTTCCCAATATGATACAAAAAATTGATATTAAAGGTAAAATCTCCATTATACCACCATTTACTTAGTAATATTTTATTATATAACTCATATTCTAAGGTTTTTGAATCTCGATAGATTTTAAATATGATTTATAATGCCCTACTGTCAAAGGATACTTCCTACTCTCCCAGTGCTTAGGGTACTTAGGAAAATAAATGCTTATTTACAACAAATAGTAAGATTTTTAATTTTTACTGTCCTATTCTTAGATATTTTATATTTATTCCTTTTTAAATCCTTTTATTTTTTTATTTTTATCTTAATTATCCTTTATTTTATTATTTTTTTATTTTTATTATTTTATTTTTAATTTTTTAATTTATTTATTCTTTTTTAGATATTTTTAAAATCTTATAATTTTATTTTATAGTCAAGAACATAATTATCTAAACTCATCATCTAAAAATTTATAATTTAACTATTACAAATGATATAAATCCTAAATTTTTTGAAAGTTCTAATAACTATAGTTCAAAGTATTATGTGCTATACTATATTTTTATAGTCAAGTACATAATATTTTGAACTCATCATCTAAAAATTTATACTAATTATTTGCAAATGATATAAATCCTAAATTTTTTGAAAGTTCTAATAACTATAGTTCAAAGTATTATGTGCCACACTATAATTTTTTAAAATTATTTTTTTATTTTATTTATTTTAATTATTAATTTTTTATTTTTTTATTCTTTCTTGAGTATTTTAAAATCTTTAATTTTTTTTAATTATTTTTTTTATTTTATTTATCTTAATTATTAATTTTTTATTTTTTAATTATTTTCTTCTTTATTTTTTATTTTATTTTTTATCTTTGTCTTATTTTTCTAATTATTTTATTATTTTTTATTTTTTTAAATTATTTTTTTTATTTTATTTATTTTAATTATTAATTTTTTATTTTTTTATTATTTTTTTCTTTATTTTTTATTTTATTTTTTTATCTTTGTCTTATTTTTCTAATTATTTTATTATTTTATTTATTTTTTTAATCTTTAATATCTTTAATTTTTTTCATTTCGCCAATAGTATGGGCAATGGCATTACTGGATATGGTAGAGCCTATAAAATAGGCAATTGAAGCAATGGCCCCCATTGGACTTTTTATATACAACACAATCAATGCCGCTACACAGAAATTTAGGCAGCACACATAGAGCATTTTTTGAGTTTTACTCCTGGATAGGATTATTCTAAATCCAGTAATAACTGATAATATACCCACAGATAGCATTACAATATCCATTTATATCATCCTTAATTTTTTTGCTAAGTTTCCCAATAATTTAGAGGCCCATACATGATATAATCCCTGAATTGTGAATATTGCTATTACCATTCCCCCAATAAAGTACTTAGGTTCTATTAGGCCACTGAAAGCATACATTAATATTGTAGCAGTTATTGCTCCAATACTACCTGCATATCCTGGATCATTGCACAACCTATTACCAATAAATATTAACATTGATGCAATAAGGCCTCCCTTTACTCCCATAACATAGTAAAATATACTTGCCATTAATGTGCCTGCCGAGGCATCAGGAGAGCATACAATATTCCCCATAAAGTATCCCCCATTAATATTACCCCCAATTTTCTCTATTTTACTTCCAATTACTTCTGCACCAGATACTCCAGGCTTCTTAGGTAATCCAAAATATATATCCACTATTACAAAGTTTATCCAACAGATTATAGAGGCAGATATTAATTTTATTAATTCAATAACTTCCATACTCTACACCTGGAAATATAATATTTACATATTTGGAAAATATAGGAGAAATTAATCCAATAAATAAAGAGAATATAATATTTAAACCAAATAAAAACTCAACAATAGAGGTTAAACCTAAGGCAATAAATATAGTGGGAAAGAATAAATTCCCTTCAAAGGATTCTTTATCCAATTTTAAGGGTAATTTAATAATCAATCCCATAACCACTGAAACCATAACTGAAATAACATAATAATATATATCCATCATAAATATCACCATACTGGGTATTTTAAATGGGAACTACCAACAGTTTATTATAATACCATCCCTTTTGATAGAGTATATTGGAGGCATCTCTTCCTTTGGGAATATTTGAATCACTACTTTTTTTTCAATAGATTTTGATATTTTAGTTTCCAATCTTCTTATATCTGAACAATCCAAATATACAGATACATCTCGGTTATCAGAATATATTCCATCTACCATTAGCCTACCCCTGAGAAATTTTACATTTTTTATATCAATTACCATTATATTCTCCTTTAAGTAGTTTGTAAAGAAGTCTCCATCAACTACAAAAACAGGATATCCTTCAATATATTTCTTATAAGGACCATCTCCTTTAATAAGGTCCTTTACAAACTTTACAATTGTGGATTCAAGTTTCATTAATGAGAGGGTATCAAGAAGGTAATTGATGGGATCCTCCTTATCCCAGATATTACTGCACTTTAGTAGTCCTAAGGTTATTGCAGCAGCATGGGATTTAGTGGCCTTTCTCTTTCCCTTCTCCAACATACTTAAATGGGATTNGCTAACGCCACTTTCTTCGGCTAATTTAGATTGAGTTATTTTTAACCTATTACGAAATATTTTAATATATTTAGGATTTAGCAGAATAGCATGCTCTATTACATCCAACTTTTTATACATTAATCTCCCCTATGATCAGATAATACCCAATAATAAAAATTAAAAAAATACTTTAAATATTGCATAAGAATAATATTATTCTATAGGAAAGTTATATATATAATTTTTCATTTTAAAGAAACAATATCACTATTTAACATATTTATTATATTATAAAATTAAAGATAATAAAAATTAAAAAAATAAAAATAAAATTAATTATTAAAAATTGATATAAAAAAATAAAAAACTAGATAGAAAGAAAAAGCACATCTATAAAATATAAAACATTTAATAAGAGGAATTATAGTTAAAAACATAATTTCTNAAACTATAGTCTAAATATAAAAAATTAAAAATAATTAAAAAGATTAAAAATTAAAAATTATAAAAAAAATAAAATTAAAATAACCTAAATCCTAAGATATNGNGAAAAATNAAANATTTAAAGAAATAAAAGAAAGTAAATAATTAAAAAGTAGAAGTCCCATTTAACTTACTCCCTTCCCGCTACACCTCTAACCAATGGATGCCCAGAGGAAACCTTGGTATATGACTCCACATCCCTAATAAGTTTAAAATATTACGTGCTTGACTATAAATAAAAATCTAGAAATATGAAAAACAACATAATAAGGCATAATTTTAAGTTTTTATTTATTTAATTATTAATATATATAATCAAGCACGGCCTACTAAACTTATAAATCTATACTAATAATAATGGTAAAAATATAGAAATAAAACATTAATAAAGAGAATACTTTCAAGTCCCCTAACTTAGTCTAATGAAATTAATAATTTATACTGTCAGAGGGTTCTGCCTGCCCTCNCAGTGCTTAGGAGCATTAAGGAGAATAGTGATATAATTTTTAATTTTATATATTTACTTCTTTNTAAGTATTTTTAAATCCTTAGATTTATTTTTTTATCTTGATATCCTTTATTTTTTATTACTTTTTTATTTAATATAATTTTTTAATTTTTTTAATTATTTTAAATTATTTTATTTTAATTTCCATTATTAGTATTATCCATATTATTTATTTTATAGAATTGTTCTTTATTATTTTTTATTGCATTTGTGTTATCTACTATTTTTATTAATTACCTTCCCA
>JAHEQB010000101.1 GCA_019561555.1 Methanothermococcus sp. SCGC AD-155-C09 | reverse complement strand
GTGATTACACGCCTATAATTTAGTATTTGTTGTAAATAAGCATTTTCCTTCTGTCCCCTTAATGAGGAAGGTATTTAGATTTAGATTTAATATAAAAGGAGAGTATTTAGAAATTATTTAGATGGGAATATAAAGAAGACCCTATATTTCTTTATAGTTTATCTAGACATATTATAGTAAAGCACATAATAATTTAAACTTATTATAAATATAGAATCACATACTTAAAGGGTTTCCTCTGGACATACAGTGCTTAGGGGTGTAGGGGGAAGGAGGGTAAGTTATAAGATTTCTACTTTTTAAGTATTTAATTTTCTTTTATTTCTCTAAATGTTCAATTTTTTCTTATATCTTAGAATTTAGGTTATTTAATTTTATATTTTTTTATTATTTTTGTTTTTTTTTAATTATAGTCAAGAACATAATTCTCTGAACTCATCATCTAAGAATCTATACTAATTACCTGCAAATGATATAAATCATATAATTTTTTGGAAGTTCTAGTAACTATAGTTCAAAGTATTATGTTCCACACTATATTTTTTTATTATTTCTAATTTTTTTATATTTGGAGTATAGTTTAAAAAATTATGTTCTTAACTATAATCTAAGGTAGGGACTTAAGTATTTCCTTTTATTGATATTTTATCCTTTTATATTATTTTTAGATTTTAGGTTAAAATTGTGTATTTATATAATTTTTTAATTTTTATTTATTTCTATTTTTCTAATTATATTTTATTTTTATTTTATTTAACAGTTAGTTTTCCATTATTCCATTCAATATATTGCTCCCCAGTTTTAGATAGATCCAAAATAGGTACCCTTGCAGGAGTTGGATGGATACCCATTTTTTTCTGGAATTCAGTTTGCTCCTGGAAGGTGCCACTATTTACCATTATGGTTCCCTTGTAATTGCCATAACCATTAATATGTATATGGCCTGTATGGAATATATCAGGTTCATTATGAATAACTAAATAGTCCTCATCTTCAGGGGCTATTGGACATCTACCCCCATAGGTTGGGCAGAGATGCCTTCTCTTTAAAAGTTCCTTCATTATAGATGGGGGATCAGTATATTTTGCAGAGGAGATTTGCCCAATAATATCATCAAAACTTCTGCCATGATATACTAAAAAGTCCAACCCATGGACATTTACATACCCGGGATTACTTAAAAAGGTCACATTATCCAACCCATCAAATAACTTTAATATTTTACTGGGAAATACAGGTTGAGGCTCAGCAGGCCTAAGGGCATCGTGGTTTCCTGGAGAGATAATTACATGAATATGTTCAGGTATTTGCTCAATATATGCCCCAATTTCACTATATTGGGACATAACATCCACATCATAGAGATCATACTCTTGGCCAGGATATATGCCAACCCCATCAATTAAATCCCCTGCAATGGATATATATTTTAACCTACTTACTATTTTTTCCTCCAATCCATTTTTTATATCCCCATTTAAAAACTTAATAAATTTTCTAAAGGAATCCTCTAAAAATTCATAACTTCCAACATGTATATCAGAAAGAAATGCAGCATATATTTTTTCCTCAGTGGATTTTATTTTTTTTGGAGTTAAATCAGGCCTTACACATTCATTGGCAAACATTATATTTCCACTATCTGGGACATATCCAATGAATCCAATAACTTCATCAAGTAAAATATCGTTGGGTAAGTCCCCTTTGGCAATTTTATCCTTCATAAGTATTACTGTAAAGGTTGTATTTTCATCCTCAATTTCTACCCTTTTATGGCCCTTGGTAGTAGTATTTACATCGGATACTATGCCAACTACAAATACATCATTCTCTCCCTTTCTTTTGTAAATCCTATTTAGAGGATAGGCCCTTCTATTTATCTTTTTTTCAATCAAACTCTTTATTTTATTGTATCTACTTCTAAAATATTTTATAAAGTCCTCAATGGAGCCTTCACAGGTTGATCTTCCAGTAATATCCCATTGGTCATATACCTTTATTTTGGAGTCAATATCCTTTGAGATATAGTTTATTTTATTGTTTATACTATTTCTTATGGATTTTATTTGGGATATTCTTTTTTTTCTTTCATTTTCCAATTTAATATTTTCATTGTCTATAGGGGCGTATTTATTTTCAACTTCAATACATTCATTATTTTTATTTTTTATTTCATTGGCTATATTATTGGTTATAGTATTATTTATTTCACTCGTTATATTAATGTTTATTTTATTAGTTATTTTGTCTTTTATTTCGCTGTTTTTTACCTTAGATCTATCTCCATCTAAGTCAAACTCCATTTCCTCTTTATTTTGGTTATTTTTTAAATTATCTTCGGGAATATAATAATCCAAAAAATTAAAGTTCTTATAGGTTTTTATAATTTCCTCTAAATCATTATTTAAAAAAACATCTAAGAAGTAAGTGTCCAATAATATAAATTTATTATTTAAATTTTTAAATTCCTTAATTTTCTCAATGAGAGTAATTTGTTTATCCTTAGGGAGTTTATTTATTTTATTAAAGGATTCCGGAGTTAAAAGAACCTCAATATTTAAAAAATCTTCTATCATAATTTTTCCCTATTTACTTTTTATAATTAAGAACATAATACATCAACTTATATAAAATTTTATAATTCTATCCTTAAAGAAATCCTATCCCTTTCAATGCTGGAAAACCTGTCCACTTTAATATAAACACCACATCAGTTGTTATAGTACAGAAAAAAACTTACAAAAGAGATTTCAGTTTCTAACAGGATCTTTAGTAGGAATAGAGCAGAAAAAGATCTTTACCTCCCTTCAGAGAAGAAAACACTGAACCCCAAATTAAGACCTTTTAGAGCAATCTCAATAGAATTATCTACAACTGAGAAAGGTGTTAATTTTCTTTCTCATTTTAGAGAGGGATTTATAATATTTAGCCTCCTCACTCTTTATCATATTTTTCCTCTTTGTTAGTATATATTAGTTTTGGTAGGAAGTAGAGTTTAAAAAATAAAAAAATAGAATAAAAAAAGGCCCATCAGAATAACTACCACCTCCTAACAACATTGAAGTAAAACATAATATCCTTCAGAAAGGGCTCCAATAATCCAGAGCCCTACTATCCCTTAACCTCTACTTCTTCCTCTCTTTCCTAAGCTAACTGTGATAG
>JAHEQB010000100.1 GCA_019561555.1 Methanothermococcus sp. SCGC AD-155-C09 | reverse complement strand
AAAAAATAATAATAAAATGAAGTCAAGCACATAACTTCTTAAACCTACCTTAAAAATTTAATAACTCCTTTCAAATGATATATAGGCTTTTAATTTTTTGGAAATTCTAACAATTATAGTTTAAAACATTTATGTTCTTAACCATAAAAAATTAGAAAAATAAAATAATCTAAATAAAATATAAAATTAGTATAAATCATAGGTATTGGAGAAAAATAAAAAATACTTAAAAACATAAGATAAAAATAAAAAAAATAGAAATTCCATATTATTACCATCTCCCTTCCTCTCTCACCCCTAAGCACTGGAGGTGTAGAGAAAATCCTTTAACTATCAGAATCACTGTATTTGTAATAAGTTTGAAATATTATATATGTTTAATAATAAAAATATAAAAAATTATAATTTAAAAAATAAAATTAAAAATCAATAAAAATATAAAAAAATTAATTTAAAAAATTGAAATTAATATAAAATTTATTTCTTAAAATACAGGAAAAAAACCTTTAAATTACGAAACACTGCTATCATAATATAGCAAGATATTATTAACCATAATAATCTAACACTTGAATCATATAATTACTACAATATTTTAAAATATATTTTAATTATTTTTATTAAGTTAGATATTTTTTAAGGTGATGAAAAAATGGCTTACGCAGTAGTAAGGGTTAGAGGTAGCGTAGGTGTTAGAGGGGATATTGCAGATACCCTTAAAATGTTAAGATTACATAGGGTAAATCACTGTGTAATAGTCCCAAACACTGAAACATATAAGGGTATGTTAAATAAGGTAAAGGATTATATTACCTACGGGGAAATTGATAAGGATACCTTAATAAAATTAATATTGAAAAGGGGAAGATTGCCTGGAAATAAAAGATTAAATGAGGAAAAAATTAAGGAATTAACAGATCTATCAGTGGAAGAGTTATCTGAAAAAATCATAAATGGAGAAATCACTCTAAAAAACACCCCATTAAAACCAGTTTTCAGACTTCATCCTCCAAAAAAAGGATATGACAAAGGAGGCATTAAAAAGCCCTTTTCAGTAGGAGGAGCCCTTGGTTATAGGGGATCTGAAATAAATAAACTGTTGGATAAAATGATTTAAAGGTTTATTAAGGTGATTTTATGATAAGAAAAAGTAGAAAAATTACAAAGTTGAGAGGTAGTAGAACCTGTGGATATGGGGCTGCCAAGAAGCATAGGGGGGCAGGCCATAGAGGAGGTAGAGGTTTAGCCGGAGGACATAAACACAAGTACCTTCATATTGTAAAGTATATGCCAGATCACTTTGGAAAGTATGGATTCAAAAGACACCCCAGTTTAATTAAAAAATTAAATACCATAAACTTGGGGGATATTGACGAATTGGTATCCAAGAATAAAGATGATTTTGAAGTCGAGGACGGAAAAATTGTAGTGGATATAACAAAATATAATTATGAAAAGGTTCTTGGAAAGGGAAGACTCTCCTCTCCAATGATTATAAAGGCCCTGGAATTTTCAGAGAAGGCCAAGGAAAAAATAGAATCTATTGGTGGAGAAGTTGTTGAGTTATAATTCCAATAGAACAAATCTTTTAATTATTCTATTATTATTTATTATTTTTGAGGGACAATTTTATATGGATAGGGATGTTCTATTCAAAAAATATTTTGAAATATATAAATATATCAATTCTTTTTTAAAATTTTTTTATAATGTTTTTAATTTTTTTATTAATTATGTTTTTAATTTTTTTTATTTTGGATGTTTTAAATAGTCTTAAATATATATTTATGTTAAATTTTAGGGTATGATAATGTTCTGTATATTTAATCAATAAAAATAAAAATTTAGGGAAATTGCAATAAATAAAAAAATAAAATAATTAATTAAAAGTATTATAGTCTTATTCCTTAAATAAATAAAAAAATAAATTGTTATACTAAATAAATAAAAAGAAAAAGAACATTGCCATCTATCTATGATTAAAGATATATATAGTATTCATCCACCTTTAATACAAAAAAATAAAAATTTAACTTTAAAAGATAATAAAACCCAACATCACTACAGGGAGTGTTTTAAATTTCTTAAGAATAAGTTTAAGGTACCATTTACTTATCTATTAATTAATGTAAAGTCCTATGGTGATATTTTGGAGGAGTTTCTTAATAAAATAAGACCTATCTTGGAGTATATTCCCGAAGTTAAAAGACCTGAAAGGGATATTCCCTTTAAGGAAAAATTAAAATGGACTGGATTGGTATTAATACTTTACTTTATAATGGGTACCATTGATATATATACAGGAGGAGCCCAGATTCCTCCAATGTTTGAATTCTGGCAGACGGTAACAGCATCTAAGATGGGTACATTGATTACCTTGGGTATTGGGCCCATAGTTACAGCGGGAATTATAATGCAACTATTGGTTGGATCTGAAGTGATAAAGTTGGATTTATCCAATCCAAGTAATAGGGCACTATTTCAAGGACTTCAAAAATTATTTGCAATATTCCTATGTTTCTTAGAGGGTGCTCTCTTTGTTGGAGCCGGGGCATTTGGAGCATTATCTCCTCCTATGATGGTGGCATTAGTTCTCCAGTTGGCAATTGGGGCAATACTTCTAATATACTTAGATGAAATAGTCTCAAGATATGGGATAGGTTCAGGTATAGGATTATTTATTGCTGCAGGGGTATCTCAAACTATATTTGTGGGATCCTTTGGTCCAGAGGGCTACTTCTGGAAATTCATAAATGCCATGATACAGGGAGCACTTGGTACAGCCTTGGAATTTATATTGCCAATATTGAGTACCATAGTGATATTCTTTATTGTAGTATATGCTGAAAGTCTAAGGGTGGAAATACCCTTGGCCCATGGAAGGGTAAGGGGAGCCGTAGGTAAGTATCCTATAAAGTTCATATACGTGTCAAACCTTCCAGTTATTCTTGCAGCAGCATTATTTGCAAATATACAGTTATGGGGTATGTTTTTGGAAAGAATGGGTTTTCCAATATTGGGAAACTATATAAATGGTAGGGCTGTAGATGGAATAGCCTACTACTTTACAACTCCCTATGGATTATCCAGTGTGCTCACAGATCCAATCCATGCCATAGTGTATATGATTATGATGATAGTCTTCTGTGTAATATTTGGAGTATTTTGGGTGGAAACCTCTGGCCTTGATGCCAAATCCATGGCCAAAAGACTTGGAAGCCTTGATATGGCCATAAAAGGATTTAGAAAAAGTACAAAATCCATTGAGCAAAGGTTAAAAAGATATATTATGCCTATCACAGTTATGAGTTCAGCATTTATTGGATTACTTGCAGCAGGGGCTGATTTCACAGGGGCCCTTGGTGGAGGTACTGGGGTATTACTTACAGTATCCATAGTATATAGAATGTATGAACAATTAATTCAAGAGCAAATTTCAGAATTACACCCTGCACTTGCAAAATTTATTAAAAAATAGATTTATAATCAGGACAGGATATTAACTTATACAATAAATATGATAAAAAAAAGAAGATAAAATATCAATAAAGAGAAATGCTTTAGGAACTTACCTTAACTATTATGAAGTTTATAACGCCAGTCCTGTCAAAGGGCCTCTGCCTTTCCAGTACTTAGGGGCAATTAAGGGGATAATAATATTTCCACTTTTTCATATGCTCCTTCTTAAGCACTTTAAGATTCTTAAATTTATATATTATTTTTTAATTATTTATTAGTTTTTTTTTAAATTATTTTTTATTTTTTTATAATTTTTATAATATTTTTTTATAAAATTCCTTTTGGAATTAAAGTTTTTTACTCTAGTATGCGGTTTTTTTGATTGTATTTTATTTTTATAGCAATTATTTATGTTAAATATCAAAAAAACTTAATTTTTAACTTATAATCTCAATAAAAGAGCAATTATACCAAAAAATATACCTATGCCCCAAATAAACATAACAATTTCATATTCTCTCATAGGGTATTTTTTTAAAATAACTCTTGAAAGGGACGAATACCCCCCCTCAGGTACATAAAGTTTTTCATCCTCTCCCAATTTTGTAGGCTTATGATCCTCTCTTTTAGTAACCCCTGCTGAAAAAAACTTTAATAGGGCATCAATGATATAGGGCATCATAATTATAATATATTCAAGAATTAAATTATATTTTATGGCAATTGTAGCAAGAAATGCTCCAATTGGTAATGTTCCAACATCTCCAGGAAATACCTTTGCAGGAAACTTATTTAACAAAAAAAAACCCATATAGGATGCTATAAATATCATAACTAATTTAAAACCAGTATATTCTCCATTCAATAATAAAATTAATCCTAAAAAAAATGCAGATA
The DNA here is from genome assembly GCA_019561555.1 of Methanothermococcus sp. SCGC AD-155-C09. Lineage (GTDB taxonomy): Archaea > AGJL01 > Methanococci > Methanococcales > Methanococcaceae > Methanofervidicoccus. Next base: position 923 of record JAHEQB010000100.1, on the reverse strand, counting down.
TTATTCCCAATCCAATCTCCAATCCATTGAATCCTGCCAACATATTTGTAAAATTTGAGGATATGGACACTCCTATGGCCATAATAATTATTTTAAAGGGATCAAAACCAAATAGCATATATCCTATAACTCCCCCAATCAATCCAAGTAATATAAGTTTTTTAAAGGGGGTTAATTTAAATAGATCATCATAAACACCTATGCCTCCAACTAACAACAGTACTAAGGACAGTATAGAATTAAAGGGCATTAATATTAAGGAGGCTATTATTACTGGGACTATACCCCCCATTTCAGGAATTTTATTTTTATTTTTTTTATGTAAATCAATACCATATTTGTAATTTATCATTATCTTTATAAAAACCCTTGTAAAACAGTAGGAGGATAATAAAATTACAAACAATAACAACCCAAAAAAATAATAATTATTAAAAAAAATCACTCTTTCACCTAATTATCCCCTTAAATGCATATATATTTAATAAAAAATTATATTATTTTTATTTAGTATTATATTTAAACACTAATATCTTAAACTTTAATCTATAGAGGGATATATTATAAAAGATAAATTAATAAAATATTTTAAGTCCTTATCTTATTGATTATAATTTTCATAATATATTCTGTAAAGAGAATCTGCCTACTCTCCCAGTATTTAGGAGTGCCTAAGGAAAATAATGCAAGATTTTTACTTTTTAAGTTTTTATTTCCTTTTTAAGAATTTAAAATCTTAGATTGTATTATATTTTAATTATAGTCAAGGACATAATAATTTAAACTTATTATGGATGTGGGATCACATACTTAAGGGTATCCTCTGCACATTCAGTGCTTAAGAGTGTGGGGGGGAAGAAGGTAAGTTATGGGATTTCTACTTTTTAAGTATTTGCTTTCTTTTATTTCTTTAAATTTTAATT